>CAMYEU010000071.1 GCA_947254465.1 uncultured Gemella sp.
TACACACTGCATATCGTCGGCAGCGTCAGATGTGTATAAGAGACAGCATATGCGCCAGCCAAATATAAAAGGCCCACAAGGTCTAATAGTATATGCCAAAATTTTACCGTTTTTCTTCTTTCTAACAAATAAACCTTCTCACTCTTATTAAGATAATTATATAACTCTTCCATAATTCTCACCTCTTTATACTAATTATATCATAAAAAAATCCTCTGCAGAAAAACCTGCAAAGGATTTTTTATTAGTGTATATCTTTTTTCTTAAAGTTAGCTCCACTTACCTCACTAACTGTTCCAATTGATAGAAAGGCATTTTTATCATTTCTAAAGACTATTTTTTTAAGTTTTGATTCTTCAATACGAGTGATTACACAAAAGATGATTTTTGTTTCTTGCCCTGAATAACCACCTTCTCCATGTAATAGAGTCACACCACGACCTAATCTATCTTGAATTTCTTGACTTATTACTTGATAGTTGCTCGTAATAACCATAACCGATTTAGAGTCATTTAGTCCTTCAATAACAACATCCATTACTTTTGATGCTATGAAATAACTTATCATAGAATATAATGCCGCTTCCCATGTGAATACAAACCCAGATGCGATAAAGATAATAACATTTATCCCAAGGACCATTTCACCTACAGAAATCGGTAACTTTTTAGTAGCATAGATAGAAAACATCTCACTTCCATCTAACGTACCACCGTTTCTAATAACTAATCCTACACCTATTCCAAGAATTATCCCACCGAAAATACATGCTAAGAATGGATCGGTAACTAGTGGTGGAATACTATGAAAATATGACGTTGCTACAGAAAGGATTATAATACCGAAAATAGATGCTATTGCGAATCCTTTACCTATTTGCTTGTATCCTAAATATAAGAATGGTATGTTGAATAAGAAAATAAACAATCCTAATGGTAAGCCTAAATAGTGACGTGCAATAATAGATACCCCTATTACCCCTCCATCTAATATATTATTAGGAATTAGGAAAAATTCTAATCCTGCTGCAAAAATTAACGATCCTATAACTATACTTATATATTTCTTTAAAAATTCTAATCTACTATCCATTGATTCTCCTTCTTATTAATTTTTTTGGCAAATAGGACAAAAGTGACTTGAACGTCCTTTTATTGTAATATTTTCCACATCATGGCCTAGAGGGCATGATTTCTTACCATAGATTTGATGAAAGTTTTGCATATTACCTTCACCTCCATCAGTGTGAACATAATCCGAAATAGTAGATCCTCCTTCTTTTATTGCAAGATCTAAAATATCTACTAGTTCTTTAAATAAACTTTCTTTTTTCTTTTTTGATAATTCACTGGCCTTCGTCAGAGGATGAATTTTTTGACGATATAATACCTCACAATCGTAAATATTACCACATCCACAAAAAACATTTCCTTCTAAGAGTAATGCTTTTATAGATTGGTCTTTATATTTATTTTCTTCCAGTTTATTTAAGAAATAACTTTTTGCATTCCTATCGAAAGGCTCAGGAGCAAGATTTATGAATGGTTTAAATTTGGTTATGTCCTCAATATATCTAAGCTCTCCGAATCTTCTAATATCACTATAAACTAATTTTTCTCCTGTTGATAATTCAAAGATTACATGTTGATGTCTATAATAATTTTTATTAGTAATCTCCGCCATATCTTTAACTAAAAAGAAGGCACCAGTCATTCCAAAATGAGTTATTATATATCCTTCATTTAATGTGAAATATAAATATTTCCCTCTACGTGATAACTTTTCAATTTCTTTACCTTTTACATTATCTGAAAAAAAACTAAGATCTTGTTTAACTATAGCCATCTTGTTCAATTTATGACTCTCTTTTACGATTTTTGAATAGGTTATAGAAACTATTTTCTTATTTACTACTTCTTCTTCGAGTCCAAATTTAATATTCTCAACCTCTGGTAATTCTGGCATAATATACTCCTATTTTTTATATACTTACTATTTTATTTTATTACAAATATTTGAAAATTTCAAAGAATTCCAACTTATAACTACTCAATAATCAGTAAATTTATTAAGTTTTTTTCAGCAATTTTCCCCATTATTATAGCGTTAAGGTCAAATATGTAGTATAATAAAAAAGTTAAATGAAAAAAAAGGGGTCTATTATTAATTATGGAAGAAAAATTTTCTAGACGAAAAAGAATTAGTTCTCGTTCTTACAAGAATAAAAATAAAAGTGGATTAAAAAAAATATTGTTAACAATTTTAACATTACTTATAGTTGGTATAGGTGGTTTTTCAGCTTATACATTTTTCAACTTCTCCAATTCTGCTCAAAAAGGATATAAAGATGTAGATTATTTAAAAGAAGTTGATCCTAACTTCAAAAAGTTCTCAGTATTGATTTTAGGTATTGATATGAATGATGACCGTAAAGCCCAAGGACAAACTCGTGAAGATAGTAGAACAGACTCAATGATTCTAGCTACTGTAAATAAAGACAAAAAACGCATGGATATGGTAAGTATACCACGTGATTCTCTAAGTCTTATGAGGGAAAAAGATGATGAACATAACGATAGTGCTTATTTTTATGATAAAATAACTCACGCTCATGCTTATAACGATGTTAAAGGAACAACTAATGCTGTTGAAAACTTACTGCATACTCCTATTAACTTCTATGTATTAATTAATTTTAAAGCATTTGAACAAACAGTTGATGCTTTTGGTGGTATTGATTTATATGTACCATTCGATATGGATGAACAGAATGCTAATGGTGAAGAAAACACTGTTAAATTAACTAAAGGTTGGCATACATTAAACGGTGAAAAAGCGCTCGCTTTTGCTCGTAGTAGATATTACGATAGTGATATTGAACGTGGACAACGTCAACTTCAAGCTATTCATGCTTTAATTGACAAAGCAAAAAGCTTAAATGCACTTTCAAAAATTAATGAGGTTATAAACATAGCTGGAGATAATGTAGAACATAATCTAACAACTACTCAAATATCATCTGCAATAAAAATGTTTTTCAATAATGATATTGAAATAGTCTCTCATAGAATTGACGGTTATGATGTGATGTATAACGGTGTATATTATTACTATCCTCGCCCACTGTCACTTCTATATGCATCATCTGCGTTGCGTGATAATCTAGACTTACCATTACCTAAATCAACAGATTTATTAAATATATATTATCAAGGTCATATTAATATTGGATTAAAAAAATATAAAATAAATAATTTGTTATCAAAAAATATATATCCTCAGGCCGCTTTAGCTGTTATGTCTCCTGAAGATTTACTAATTAATCTTCCAGAGCAACTTACAAAAGCAGATTTAAAGAATGATATTACCGTAAGTAATGAAAATAGACCTGATGAAAATAGTAATACTGGAAATAGTGCTAACAATAGCAATGAGCAGTAAAATATTACAATTGGTTTAGGTACAACAAATACTCATAAAAATATCGGCGTAAACAATAACCAAGAATAATTAATATCCCATCAAAAACTATTTTTGATGGGATATTAATTATTTATTTGAAAATTTTACATTTACAGTTCCAGTTTCCGAAGAAGTGAATAACTGTTTCTTTTTATTTGAACTATTTGTGAAATTTGACTCATCGTCATTTATTTCAGCTATGATATCACCTGCAGTAGATTTAAGAGTAATAGAATTATTTGCAGTAAGATTACTTAAAGTAATATTCCCAGTAGTTGTTTTTAAGTTAATATTATCTGAACTTTCACTAGGAAGATTACTTACCTTAATATTTCCTAATTTATTAGTTATATTAATATCTTTTATTGTTGATGATGACAAATCTGTATCTCCTGTTTTATTATCAATACTAATATCTTTTAAATCATTAATATTATTTAATTTAACATTTCCTGTAGCAACATTAATTTTTAGAGAACTATTCTTACTTTTTAAATTATCTATTTTTAAATTTCCAGTTGCCAACTTAATTTCCGTATCAGAAGTTGAAGTATTAGTTAGATATACATCACCAATTTTACTATTTATCATAAGAGATTTAATATCGAGATCTTTTATAATAAAATCACCTATTTTATTTTCCGAATTAATATCGATATTAGAAGACTTAGGTATTTTTATAATGAGTTTTCTTTTTTCTGAAAAAATATTGAAATTAATACCAACAATATTTTTATTTTCTCTTATAGACAACTTATTTTCTGTGTGTTCTATACGAACTTTACGTTCTAAAGCAGTATAATATTCTATTTCTATGTTTTTAGAAGAAGTATTTTCTTCTAAAGTTACATCAGAATCAATAATATCTAAATCTAAATTTTTAACATCATTAATTGAGACAGTATAATTCTTTTTCTCGGAATTAGAAGAAAATCTAGGTATATGACCATTATTTAAGTAAGTTGCTAATCCTATCAATACTAGTCCAAAAATTATAAAACTAATAGAAATTTTTATTAATTTATTCATTTATATACACCTCTTTTTTGAAAATCTTCACAAAAATTGTTCTGATGTTTATACCATTTTGACGTGATATTTTATATATTTTTATCAACCAATAAATACCAATTAAACCGATCCCTGTATTAACAAATCCAAATCCTAAAGTATCTAAGAAATACGAAATATTTCTTTCGTAAATAAGATAAAATGGGGATTTTAATATTAATAAGATTCCACCAATGAAAATAGCTATAATAGTAAGCACAATACTAAATATTATAGATAGAATAACTATAAAAAGACTAGCACCTAGAGCAAATATAGTTATCCAAACAGGAAATAATAATACGCCAATAATAAATCCTAACTCTGAAGGAATTTTTTGTGGTATAAACCTCCATATTAATTTTGTTTGTTTTTTTTCAATATTATGTTCATCTAAAATTTGATCAACGATGATATTAATATCCCCTAATTGCGATACAGCTTCTTCTTCACTTAAGCCCTCATCAATACGATCATCAATCATTTCTTCGAAAAAATTGAGTGTTTTATACATCTCTTTTGGCGATAAATATGGTTTTAATTTATCTTCCAAAAGAGCGCAAAACTGTGTCTTATTCATATTTTTCATCTCCTAATATATATTTATGTGCATTACTTATTACTTTCCAGTCTATAAGAAATTCCTGAATTTTATTAAGACCAACATCTGTAATTTTATAATATTTTCTTAGTCTACTATTATGTTCCACCGAATATGAGGTAACACAATCGTTTGCTTCCAAGCGTTTTAAGATTGGATATAACGTTGATTCCGATATAGGAATTACATTTGAAACATCTTTTATAATTTTATACCCATATGATTCAGAATTACGTAAAGTAGCAAGAACACATATTTCCAATAAACCTCTTTTTAATTGAGCTTCCATACTAATATCTCCTTTCACATAATACTATACATTGCATAGTATGATTTGTCAAGTAGTATAATGAGAAATATATTCTAATTATTGACATTTTATTTATAATACATCATAATTAATATAGTAAATTTAGCAAATTATAAATTACAAAGGAGGTACTATGATGAAGAAATTTATTACAATTAAAGAAGATTCATACGATGAATTTGTTGAAAAAAAATCTACATTTATTACTCATCTAATTAGAATCAACAGCGAAGAAGAAGCTAGAGAATTTATTCAAAAAATGAAGAAAAAACACTACGATGCTACACATGTTTGCTCATGCTATGTAGTTGGTGATAATAACGAAATAACTCGTGCTAATGATGATGGAGAACCTAGTGGAACTGCTGGCGCTCCGATGTTAGACGTACTAGTAAAAAACGAAATCAAAAATGTCTGTGCCACAGTTATTAGATACTACGGTGGAACTAAACTAGGAACTGGTGGTTTAGTTCGTGCATATGGTGGCGGAGTAATTAACGCATTAAAAAACGCAACATTAGTAGAAAGAAAAGATGCTTTTGAAGTTAGACTAGAATTAGATTATAGTCTAAACGGAAAAATAGAATATGAAATTGGAAAAACTAATTTTATCGTAAATAACCTAGAGTATACTGACAAAATTATTTATACAATCTATGTAATGCAGGAAGATTATGATAACTTTGAAAATTGGATTGCTAACTTAACTAACGGTCAATTTAAAATTCTATCTTCAAAAGAGAAACAACTTGAATTCGATATTAAATAAAGCTAAGAAGGAATCAGAAACCATATTAAACAATCTCTTATTCCTTCTAAGCTTATTTTTTATTCTTTCTCGAAAATTCTTCTATCCACTCTTTCAAATCGAAAATAGCTTTTTTAACTAACTGTTCTTTATTATTAAATGCTAAATCTAACCCTGCTACTCGTAGAACTTTTACTTTATCTATTCCCATTACACTAAATATTCCCCTAACATATTGAACTGCAAAGTCCAGATTAATATATTGAATATGCTTATCAAATTCTCCTCCACTTGTTATGACAAAGGTTATTTGCTTACTAGAATCATCTAATCCTATTAAAGACTCTTCTTCACATTTAAATGTTTCATTTACTATTACGATATTATCAATGTAATCTTTAAATTTTGATACTATGTTGAAATTGTGAAGGGGCATATAAATAAATACTGCATCAGCACTTTTCCATTGTTTTAATAATTCTTTTTGCCTAATTTTATCTCGCTGTTCTTTTCCTGTTAATTGTACTCCCTCATAATTGAACATAAACTTATCCATCATCGGAATGTAAGTACTTGGATTATATAAATTTATCTTTTCGATATCGTTAAACCCTTCTTCTATTAATTTTTCTTCACCAACTTTTGCTAAAATATTAGAAATTCTATATTCTCCATCAAAATCTGGATGACACATAATCTGTAAAATTTTCATAATTTCACCTCATAAAATAAAATATTATAAAAAATAGCTTCTTATCTAACATCAGATAAGAAGCCATTAATATTATTTGAATTCTGAATAAATAGTATTTATAGTTTTTTCATAATCATCATTATGAACACCTACAATAATATTAATTTCATCATTAGTTTGTGAAATCAATGCAATATTTACCCCAGCTTCACCTAAAGCTTTGAATAATCTGCCAGATAATCCTTTTGTATTTTTCATTTTCTCACCAACTGTAGCGATAAGTGAAATTTCGTGAGTTACATTTATCTCATCCGCTTCTAAAACAGATTTAATTTTAGCTACTAACTCATGAATAAATGGTCTCACATTACCAGTTTCAACAACAACAGAGAATGAGTCAATTCCACTAGGAATATGCTCGATACTAACATTAAAGTCTTCAAAAATTTTAAGTGCTTTCCCAATTAATCCAACTTCATTTGCCATATGACGTTTTTTAATCGTAATAATTGAGAAATCTTTTTTCCCTGCAATCCCTGTAACAATTTGTTTTTCGTCAAGGTGTTTATTATCTGAGATAATAGTTCCTTCAGCAGTAGGCTCATTTGTGTTACGAATTTGTATTGGAATATCTTTATCACGAACTGGGAAGATTGCTTCTTCATGGAGCACACTTGCACCCATATATGAAAGTTCACGAAGTTCTGTATAACTAATAACTTTAATTTCGTGAGGATTTTCAATAATACGAGGGTCTGCCATTAATATTCCAGACACATCAGTCCAGTTTTCATAAACACTCGCATTTGCAATATTAGCGACAATCGCTCCACTTACATCTCCCCCACCACGAGTCATAATCTTAATTTCCCCGTTAGGTCTACTTCCATAAAATCCTGGAATAAGAAGGCGATCATATTCTTTTACAACAGCATCAAAAGCTTCTTGAGTTTTCTCAAAATCAATCTCACCTTGATAATTATAGAAAATTAAATCTTTAGCATCTACAAAGTGATATCCTAAATATTCAGCCATTAATAAAGCTGTTAAATATTCTCCACGACTCACTAAGTATTCTTCATCGATACCTTTACTAATCTCTGCTTTTAACCTGTCTCTTATACACATCTCCGAGCCCACGAGACATCTCAGGA
>CAMYEU010000072.1 GCA_947254465.1 uncultured Gemella sp.
TTTACAGCTATGCTAATGTATATATCATATATACCACAAATTTCAGGAAATATACACGGTCATAAAGGAGACTTTATTCAACCTTTCGTTGCAGGAATAAACTGTACTCTTTGGGTACTTTATGGTCTACTAGGAGAAAAACGTGATTGGCCAATAGTTATAGCCAACTCACCAGGAATAATTTTTGGATTTACAGCTGCATTTACGGCTCTATAATATTAATAATAAACTGGCTTTATTTTAAGTCAGTTTTTTTAATTTTTTCTAATTTATTATTTCAAAACTAGTAAATTTTAATGTACAAAATATATATTTTACGTTATAATGATTAGTAACCTTTTTAGGGTACGAATACATAAAGGAGATGATGTTTATGAAAGAAAAAATTACTATTAAAAATTTCACTATGAACGTCCTTAATGGTATCGCATTAGGAACTGTTCTATGTTTAGTACCAGGTGCCTTACTTGGTGAACTGCTTAAATATATAGGAAAGCTATATCCATCACTTGCGTTTTTATCATTATCAATAACTATTTCCAATGCCATGATAGGATTGGCTTCAGGAATAATAATCGGATTATTCTTTAAATTCACACCCGTACAGAGTGTTTCAATCGGATTAGCTACATTATTTGCTGGTGGATCAATAATACCAACACCAGATAAGACAGGACTTATGTTAAAAGGTTCTGGAGATATCGTAACGATGATTTTCACAGCTGCACTGGCTACAGCTTTTATAATTCTAATCGGAGATAAAGCTAAAAACTATGCAGTAATTATACTACCACCACTTACATTGGTAATTATCGGAGGTATCGGTAGATTTACACTTCCATTTTTCTCAGGTGCAACAAAATTACTTGGTGATGGAATTAAACATTTACTTACTTTACAACCGATTATCCTTACTATTCTAATCGCGATGATTTTCGCTTGTCTAGTAGTCTCTCCTATTACATCAGTTGGAGTTGCTCTTGCAATTAATATAGAAGGTATTGCCTCAGGTGCTGCAAATCTTGGAATTTGTGCATGTGGATTTACACTTGCAATTGCAGGTTGGGCTGTTAACTCTAAAGGAGTTTGCTTCGCACACTTTATCGGTTCACCGAAGATTTCTATGGCAAATATTTTCGCCAAGCCAAAAATTATGCTACCAGTTCTTTGTAGCGCAGCTATCTCAGGAGTTTTCGCTGCCATATTAAATATCCAAGGAACACCAATGAGTGCCGGGTTTGGATTTAGTGGTCTAGTTGGACCATTAGCTCACCTTGCAACTACTGACGGAAGTACTTTAGAAATATTAAAAGCAGCTATCGTCTTCGTAGTAATCCCTGTAATTTCTGGTTTCTTCTTTGTAAAATTATTTACAAAGATTGTACCTGTTATTAAACCAGCGGATTACAAACTTAACTTATAAAATTATTTACACAGATGTGACTCGACAAAATTGATTTCTTAAAATCACGATGTTTGAGTCACTTTTTTTATAATATGTAATTCATTAAAACCTTGCATAAATTTGTCGCATAACTTATAATTATAAAGTATTAATTTTTAAGATATAAAATATTATCGACATGTTAAAGGAGTAGCTATGCTAGATCTTATTCGAAATAGAAAATTCAATGTTTATAAAACTTTAAATATTGTAAATCCCTTAATCCCTATTGCTACTGATGAAATGTTCTTACGCACAGTATCTAATAGTGATGATTGTATATTACATTTATATACATTACCAAACTCTGCAATAATCGGTGCACCAGATACACGAGTACCATACTTTGAACAAGCATTATTTGCATTTTATAGAAATAATATAATTCCAGCGGTGAGAAATATCGGAGGGCTTGGTATTATTTCAGATAAAGGAATTCTAAACTTATCAATCGTTATGAATAAACCAAAAGATAACTTTTCTATTAATGAAGGTTATGAGCTTATGACATCATTTATTAAGGCAATTTTCCCAGAAGGTGCTGACAAAATCGAAGCGGTTGAAATTGCAAATTCATACTGTCCAGGGGATTACGACCTAAGCATAGATGGAAAGAAATTTGCAGGGATTGCTCAAAGAAAGATTAAAGAAGCGGTAGTAGTTTCAATATATATTAGTATTTTCGGTGATCAACAAAAACGTGCAAATATCATGAAAGATTTCTATGAGATTGGAATTGATGATCAAGAAGTTAGATACAAGTATCCAAAAGTAGATCCAGAATGTATGGAAACACTAGAAAATCTACTAAATAAAAAATTCACACTTGAAGATGTTTTTGAAAGAGTAGAAAAAGTACTTTATGGTTTAAACTGTGACCTGGAAAAAGGTGAATACACAGAAGCAATGGTAGAAGAATACAACACAATCTTCGAACAAGCAAAAGAAAGAAACGAAAGTTACTTAGAAGGAAAATAAAAACTCAGAAGTTGAGAAACCCTCAATTTAAAATAATAAATACACAAAAAGCTAGTCAGAAATGTTTCTAACTAGCTTTATTTTTTTCATAATATTTTATAATAAATGTAAAATTACATTGACCCAAAGCCAACTAAATGGCATAACTAATATCATAGCAGGCACCATATCTACTACTGGAAACATCTTAAGTTTCAATATTCTAAATCCTGCAGCAACCATTAAGAAACCACCACAAGCCTTAAAGTCATTAATCATATCAGGCGTCGTAAGTGGAACTATCAATCCTGCTGATAAAAATAAAAACGTAAAAATTACAAACTGTGGTACTGCTATTAGTGAAACAATATACCCAAGATTACAAGCAAAAATAGCAGCCGTAAAGAAATCTAGAATAGACTTCGTAATCAGTAGACTTGGATCTCCTGTGATGCCTTCAATAAGACTTCCATATATCCCCATTCCACTAGAACAAAACAGCACTATCACCGTTATTAATGTAGCTAAAAACTCCGTTTCCGACATAGAAGTATTAGGTTTCGGAACGACTTTCACCATAAGTTTTTGCATTTTTTGACAGGCTCTATAGACTAAATCTCCAAGATTAAAAAACAAACCTACTAATGTCCCTATAATAATCGCGAATATTACCGCAGGCATATATTTCATAAGACCAATCGACGCTATTCCCATTCCCATCGAACAAAGACCAAATATCATATTCAGCTGTTCTTTATACTTTTCAGGTAATTTATCCCCCAACAACGCCCCTGCTATACCTCCTAAGAATATAGCAATCGTATTAATTATTATTCCTATTGGCATTCTACATATCCTTTCTCTTTAGACTCTCTATCATAAAGACACCGACATCTATAATATGAAGGTTAGTTATTTTCTCAAGTTCTTTTTTAATATAAGGAAAATGAGTACATCCAAGAACAACTGCTTCTACATTCGTTAATTCAAAATAATTAAACAATTTTTTGAAGTTGAAGTCTTCCACTATCTGTTCAGGTTTATTGCCCTCTTCAATCGCCTTAACAAGCTCCAGCATAGATAATCCAAGTACACGTAGACGCGGATTTGATACATAAAGATTGTTCTCAACACCTGTAAGACCATGAGAGTTCGCAGCCATAACAGCTAGATACTTATACTCAAGACCAAGATTTCTATACATCTGCATAGGAGTAATAATAGAAATATTCATTTTTTCTGCCAATCTATCAAAATCGACAACAGAACTAAGTGAGTTACAGTATACAAAAATTGCATCACAATCTTTCTCCTTTAGTTCATCAATAATTTTTACAATAATATTTTCACGTTCCTCGTCTTCTAAAGCTTGAAACGTAGTTTGTTCTACTGGATTATTAGAAATTGGCACTAAAACTACATCATCATAACCATATGAACTTAGTAGCTCCGCACCTAATTTTGAATCAATTGGTGTTCCAGCCATAACCGCTATTTTCATTAAAATTCCTCCTATACACATACTTCGTCTGGATTTTTATTTATTTTATCATTATACTACAAATTTCATTTATACAAAAGATAATAAATTGCATTACTTTTATCTTTATAAATTCATATAACCTTATAAAAAAAGACCCCAGGATTTCTCCTGAGATCTATAGTTATTTGAGAGTGACTCAAAAATCACGATTTAAGATAAATCGATTTTATTGAGTCACCATCTTTATGGGGCTAAATCAATATATTATTTAATATCAATTTTCAATTCATCATCTACATAGTCTAGGTGAATTTTCATTCCATCTTCGATACCATGACGGATTAATTCAACTGAAAGTTTGTTTTCGATTTGACTTTGGATGAATCGTTTAAGTGGACGAGCACCAAATTTCATATCGAATCCAGCAGTTGCTACCCAAGCAGAAACTTTTTCATCATATGTTAATTCAATATTTCTACTTGCAACACGTCTTACTAATTCATCAAGAAGTTTATTAGCAATTCCTTTAATATTATCTTCAGTTAATGGTTTGAAGATAATTATATCATCCATACGGTTAAGAATTTCTGGTTTGAAGTATCCGTAAAGTTGGTTAGTAACATTTTTACGAGTTTCTTCAGAAATCACACCGTCTTTAACTTCTTCTAATAGTTCTAATGAACCGATGTTAGAAGTCATGATAATTATTGTGTTTTTGAAATCTACTACTACACCTTTAGAGTCAGTAAGTGTACCTTCATCAAGAAGTTGAAGTAAGATATTGAACACATCTGGGTGAGCTTTTTCGATTTCATCCATTAAGATAATGCTGTAAGGATTACGTCTTACACTCTCAGTAAGTTGACCACCTTCTTCATATCCAATGTATCCTGGAGGGGCTCCGATTAAACGGCTAACTGAGTGTTTTTCCATGTATTCACTCATGTCGATACGTACAATGTTACGTTCATCATCGAACAAGTTAAGAGCTAATGCTTTAGCAAGCTCAGTTTTACCTACCCCAGTAGGACCTAAGAATAGGAAGCTACCAATCGGTCTGTTAGGATCTGCGATACCAGCACGAGAACGTAAGATTGCGTTAGTTACACTCTCTACAGCTTCATCTTGACCTATTACTTTTTCATGAATAGTATCAGCTAGATGTAATAATTTTTCTTTTTCAGTTTCTACTAGACGAGTTACAGGAATACCTGTCATTTGACTTACGATAAATCCAATCTCATCTTCAGTAACTTCTTGTTTTAGAAGTTTATATTCTTCGTGTTTAGATTTTTCTTCTAATTCTTCTAACTCTTGAGTTAATTTTGGTAAAGTAGAATATTGTAACTCAGATGCTTTTTCTAAATCATAGCTATTTTGAGCTTGTTCTAATTCTAATTTAACTCTGTCGATTTTTTCACGTAGATTTTTAACAGCTGATAATTTTTCTTTTTCACTATCAACTTGTAATTGAAGTTTATTTTGTTCTTCTTTTAGATTAGCCAACTCTTCTTTTAAGTTTTCTAAACGTCTTTTAGACACATCATCCTCTTCACCACTTAAGGCTTTTTCTTCTATCTCAAGTTGCATAACTTTACGATTGATTGTATCTAATTCAGCTGGATTAGAAGAGTTTTCAGTTTTAATAGTTGCACAAGCTTGGTCGATTAAATCGATAGCTTTGTCCGGTAAGAATCTATCAGTAATATATCTGTTAGATAATTCAGCAGCTTCTACAATCGCACGGTCAGAGATTTTCACACCGTGGTAAACTTCGAATCTTTCTTTAAGACCACGTAAAATTGAGATTGTATCTTCCACAGTAGGCTCATTAACAAGAACTTTTTGGAAACGACGTTCTAATGCAGAGTCTTTTTCGATATATTGGCGATATTCATTAAGAGTTGTAGCACCGATACAGTGTAGTTCACCACGAGCAAGCATTGGTTTTAAGATATTACCAGCATCCATTGCTCCATCAGTTTTACCTGCACCAACAAGCATATGAATTTCATCGATAAATAGAATTATTTTTCCATCTTGTTCTTTAACTTCTTTTAATACAGCTTTTAGTCGTTCTTCGAACTCACCACGATATTTAGCTCCTGCGACTAAACTAGTAAGGTCAAGTTCGAATACAGTTTTGTCTTTTAGACTTTCAGGTACATCACCGCGTACAATACGTTGAGCCAGTGCCTCAACAATCGCAGTTTTACCTACCCCAGGTTCCCCTATCAACACTGGATTATTTTTTGTTTTTCTTGATAAAATTCTAATTACATTTCTTATTTCTTCATCACGTCCTATCACAGGATCAATTTTACCACTACGTGCAGCTTCTACAAGATCACGACCATATTTTTCTAAAACTTCGTAGTTGTTTTCTGGATTTTCGTTCATAACTTTTTTACCTCCTCTGATATTATCGATAACAGCTACTAAATCTTTTAATGTAGTCACCTTATCGATATATTTTTTTACTATACTATTTTTCAAATAACTCGCAAGAACGATATGTTCACACGAAATAAATTTATCTTCATATTTCTCTTTATATTTATTAGCTTCTATTAATAAAGCATTCAAATCATTACTTAGATAACTAGCGTAATTGATATTATCTCCTTCTACACTATTTACCTTCGCAATCTCATTATCTAACTCATGAGTTAAATTCACTTTATCAACATTTACTCTTCCTAATATATCACTATATAAATTACTACCAGTAAGAGCCGCTTTTAAGAACATCTCACTCGTAATACTTTGACTTTTTTTCTCAGTTGCAAATTCGGAAGATTTCGCTAAGATTTCTTTCACACTATTTGTAAAACTATTAATATCCATTGTAAATCTCCTTTGATTAAATTATTAGATCAAGAGGTTTTTATATTCGTTAACCAGTATCTCTATTATAATAAAGATACTGACCTCATAAGATACAACTAAATATTTAACAAACTAAAAGGTTTTATGGAATATATTTAAGTTTTATCTTTTTGACCTTCTTTGACCTTAAATAAATTATAACATGTTTGACCTTTTTTGACAATAGTTTTTTGAAAAAAATTTTTATAAAAGAAAAAAGCTCACAAACCTTATGTTGACAAGCTTTAAACTATATATATTATACTTAATGTTATCTTAGAGATATAAAAATATATGCTCTACTGGTAACTTTCTCAGAGAGATAAATATCTGCTCTGCAGGACACTTATGAGATTTCATAGGTGTTTTTTTAACAATAAAAAAACACCACATATATTGTAGTGCTCAAAGTAGTACTCAAAAAATTTATAATTGCTATAAATTAGTGATAATTTCTAATATCTTTTCAACATCACTAAAAAATACTTTATTTCCCTTTTTATTTAACGCTATACAAGCTTTCATTTTTTTATCAATTTCTTTACTCAACTTATCATGAACTTTAACTGGACTATTTCCCACTGTATGAATATGAGAAATAAATTTAGTATGCACTGGAAATGCATTTTGAATAAGAAAAGCACACTTTCTTCCTGAAAATTTTCCTAATACTATAGTATCGCAACGTCCAACTTTTTGAATTTTTCTATCCACTATTTTTTCATATTTCTCAAAACGTGAACTTATTGGAATCATCCAGTGTATATTTTCATTTGATAAATCTTTAACAGCATAATAATGTGGTCTGTAAGCTCCATTTTCTTTATTTTTCATTAAATATCTATCAATTACTAGTAAAAAAAATTCATCTTTCAAATGGTAACTATAACCTAGTTTAATTTCCATAATTTCTCCTAAAAAAACCTCGTCAATTAATTGACGAGGATTTACGAACTGAATTACTTCTACCCCGCTCCATCAGCAAGCGGCACTATTTTCGAACTGAATTACTTCTACCCCGCTCCATCAGCAAGCGGCACTATTTTCAAAGAATTAAATCAACTCTTCTACACTTTAAGTATATCTATTTTTTCAAGTAATGTCAATTATTTCACTTAATCTTATTTTTCCTTCTCACTCACAAAACCGTTTTTCTCTAATAGTTCTTTAGTTACTTTTTCTACTGTCTCTTATACACATCTCCGAGCCCACGAGACATCTCAGGATCTCGTATG
>CAMYEU010000073.1 GCA_947254465.1 uncultured Gemella sp.
AGATCCTGAGATGTCTCGTGGGCTCGGAGATGTGTATAAGAGACAGGCTAATATTTGTATTTTTATAATTTATAGATAAGTATATTTTAAGAAATTTCAAAAAACTAATACTTGTTTTAATTATTGGTAAATCAGCTATTTAGATGAACTAATAAATAGTTTTATTAGACGTTTTTTTATTTTTAACTATATAATTAAAAATAAATGATTTTTTTTTATTATGATTTTTAATGAAAAAGATTTTAATTAACTTCTTTATAGGTGAAATATTTTATTGATTTGATGATAATTCTGTTATATAATGTAATTAAAGTATTAATTATCTATTATTACTTTGTCTTTTAATAACAGGTTTCTTGTAGATGTATACAACATATTTAGTTATCTTAAGCAAATAAATTTTTTATTGTAAGGTGTAAAAAAATGAATTTAAGAAGAAAAACCTTAAAATTAATGGGTTCTCATATAGATATTCTTATTTTTGATAGCATTGATGCTGAAAATATTTTAGATGATGCTGTGGAAATGCTAAAGATGTATGAGCATAGATTTAGTGCAAACGATGATAGTTCTGAACTTATGGTAGTAAATCATAATGCAGGTATTAAAGCTGTCAAAGTCCATCCAGATTTATTTGATTTAATAAAGATAGGGAAAGTTCATAGTTGTGCGTCTAATAGTTTTTTAAATATAGCTATTGGACCGATTGTGCAAACATGGAGAATTGGATTTAACGATGTAAAAGTTCCAACAAAACAAGAAATTGATAGTCTATTAGAAATAACGGATCCCAATAAAATAATTCTTAACGAAGAAGAACAATCTGTCTATCTTGCTAAAAAAGGCATGGCTATTAATTTAGGAGCTGTAGCAAAAGGATATATTGCTGATTTAATGATTGAATATTTGAAAAAAAGAGGTGTAGACGCGGGATTAATTAATCTAGGTGGTAACGTATTAACGTTTGGTGATGCTAAACATAATCCAGATTTAATGTGGCGCATAGGTATCCAAAATCCAGTTGAATCTCGAGGGAATCATCTATTTACTATAGGTATAAAAAATCAATCTGTTGTTACTTCTGGGATTTATGAACGTAAACACACAGAAAATGGAAAAACTTACCATCATATATTAAATCCTGAAACAGGTTACCCTGTCGAAACCAATGTAGCTGGTCTATCTATAATTTCAACAGCCTCAGTGGATGGAGAAATTTGGACTACAAGGTTATTCGGAAAAAATGTCGAAGATATTATGGATGAAATAGAAAATTTACCTGATATAGAAGGTGTTGTTGTAACAGTTGAAGGTAAAATCTATTATACAAGCGGAGTGCTAGATAAAATAATATGTTAGCTAATAATATCTTGAAGAATACTGAAAATACTATTAATTTAAGGAGGCTCTATTAAAGTGGCTGAAGTAAAAAATAAAAAAAATGTTAAAAAAACAAGACAAGAAAATCTAGATACAAATAAAGTAGATAGTACAAAAAAAGAGAGAGGAAATAAAAACATGGTAAAATTAATTGGTCTAGTTGGAACAAACTCTAAAAAATCTACAAACCGCCAACTTTTACAATATATTAAAAAACATTTTGCAGGTAAAGCTGACATCGAATTAGTTGAAATTAAAGATCTTCCTTTATTCAACAAACCAGCGAATAAAGAAGTACCTGAAGGAGTTAAAGAAATTGCAGCTAAAATCGAAGCGGCAGACGGAGTTATTATCAGTTCACCTGAGTATGACCACGCAGTACCTGCATCACTAATGAGTGCAATCGCTTGGTTATCTTATGGAATTCACCCATTACTTGACAAACCAGTAATGTTAACAGGAGCTTCATACGGAACGTTAGGATCATCACGTGCTCAAGCTCACCTTCGTCAAATTTTAGACTCACCAGAAGTTAAAGCACGTGTAATGCCAAGTTCTGAATTCTTATTAGGACATTCTTTACAAGCTTTTGACGAAGCTGGAGATATCTCTAACCCAGAAACTGTAGCTAAATTAGATAGTTTATTTGCTGATTTCTTATTATTTATTAAAATTACTGAAAAATTAATTAATGCACATAAATTAGCTGAAAAAGAAATTGAAAACTTCTCTTGGGAAGATTTAAAATAGGATAGGAGTGTAGACACATGAAATTAGTAGGAATCGTAGGTTCAAATGCGGAAATCTCTTATAACCGCAAATTAATGGAATTTATAGCAAAAGAATATAAAGATTTATTCACTTTAGAATTGTTAGACATTACTAACTTACCAATGTTTAACCAAGATGAAGATCATTCAAGAGAAAACAAAGATTTATTAGTAATGAATCGTAAAATTTTACAAGCTGATGGTGTTATTATCGCTACGCCTGAGCACAACCACACAATTACTGCATCACTTAAGAGTGCTTTAGAGTGGTTATCATTCGAATTACACCCACTTGAAAATAAACCTGTAATGGTACTTGGAGCTTCATACTATGATCAAGGATCATCTCGTGCTCAATTACACTTACGTCAAATCTTAGATGCTCCAGGTGTAAACGCGATCGTATTCCCTGGTCACGAGTTCCTTTTAGGTAAAGCTAAAGAAGCTTTCGATGCTGAAGGTAACTTAGTTGATGATCGTACAGTAGGATACTTACGTATGTGTTTAACTAAATTCGTTAAATTTGCTACAGTAGCTCAATCATTAGCAGAAAGAAAACCAACACCAAAAGAAGACTTAACAGCTAGTGGAAAATGTGATACGACAATTGAAGGTGTTGATATGGATGATGATAACTGGGTTGAATTAGCAGCTGAGAAAGTTAATGCTGTATCTGGAGATACATATGTTAAACTTGACCGTGGTATTTTAACAGTAGACCAACTTAACTATTTCTTAAACTCTATGCCAATGGAATTAACTTATGCAGATAGCAATAACCAATTCATCTACTACAATTACAACAAAGAAGATTATGAAATGCTTGCAAAACGTCGTCCAGGTCAAGTTGGATGCTCATTAGCAAAAGTTCACCCTGAAAGAGTTTATGGTAGTGTAAACTGGTTAGTAGGATTACTACGTTCAGGGCAAATCGATGTATTCCGTACACACGTTCCAACTCACGGACCAGATAAATATGTTGTGCACAACTATCAAGCTATGTACGACAAAAATGGTAAATATGCAGGTATCAACGAGTATATCTTAGACTTCAAACCAATTGTAGACTGGTACTTAAAACAAACAGGTCAATCATTAGTTAAAAATGGAGTACCTGTAGGTCACGGATATGCAGCAGCACCAGCGCCTGCAGCGGCAGATGCAACAAGCGGAGCTTCTGATGCAGGTCATGGTGGAGCAGCACCAGCAGCGCCAGCACCAGCAGCAGACGCAACAAGCGGAGCTTCAGCATAATAGTAGAAAATATTAAAAGGTTTAGGTAAAATTACTTAAACCTTTTTTCTTTTTTAGGAAACATTTTTAGAGAAAAATAAGGAAGAATGAGTTATAATATTAATTAAGCACAAGTTAGTGCAAAAAATCTTTACTAAATACGGAGAGTATTATATGAATAAAAATAACTTATTATCAAAGCTATTCCATAGATACTTTATAGTTGCGTTAAATGGAATGGCTTTAGGTTTGTTTTGTACATTGATTATAGGGTTAATTATTAAGCAAATTGCGATTAATTTAAGTGGTCCTCTATCAAATTTTTTTATTGTTGTAGCTACAATTTCAATGGCTTTAACAGGTCCTGTTATTGGTATAGGTGTTGCTCACGCGTTAAAAGCTCCTAAGTTGGTAATTTTAGCGTCAGGTGTTGTTGGGTTTCTAGGGGCATTTGGTTCGAATCTTGGAACCAATCATTTATTAGAACAAGGTAAATTAGTTATTAGTGGTTCTGGTGATCCATTAGGAGCGTTCATTTCTGTTGTTATTGCAGCAGAAATAGGAAGGCTAGTGTCAGGTAAAACGAAAATAGATATTATTGTAACCCCATTTATTACTATAGTAATTGGAGCGATTGTATCGTACTTTACTGGACCATATCTAATAAAAGGTATGAAAATTTTAGGTACCTTTATAAGAGAAGCTACTGAACTTCAACCATTCATTATGGGAATAGTTGTTTCTGTAGTTATGGGAATAATTTTAACGTTACCGATAAGTTCTGCTGCATTATCTATTATCTTGGGATTATCTGGGATAGCGGCAGGAGCATCTACTGTAGGATGTGCAGCTCAAATGATAGGATTTGCTGTTATTAGTTTTAAAGCGAATCGCTGGAACGGCCTATTTGCACAGGGGTTGGGAACGTCTATGTTGCAAGTACCTAATATTATGAGAAAACCAGTGATTTGGATTCCACCAATAGTAGCAAGCGCCGTTTTAGGGCCTATTGCTACAATTGTTTGTAGAATGGAAAATAATCCGGCTGGTGGCGGAATGGGAACATCAGGATTAGTGGGACAACTTATGACATGGCAAACAATGTCATCTTATACAGCTCATTCAGTATTGTTAATTGAAATATTGTTACTCCACTTTATATTACCTGCGATTATTTCATATGGGGTATATTACTATATGGAGAAAAAAGGTTTTGTTAAAGCAGATGATTATAAGTTAGATTTATAGGAATTAAGAACTAGCTATTGAAAAGATAGTTAGTTCTTTTTTTACGTTTATAGGGAGTGAGTAGAAAATCGTGATTTCGGAGAAACAAGATTTTGTAGATTTTGTTAAGGCACTCCTATGTATATGGCATTAAAATGGCATTGAAAATAAAAAAAAAGAAGCCCCGTTACTGATGTAATAGGGCTTTTAAGCTTCTTCTTATTAACGTACTTCTTTAATACGAGCAGCTTTACCACGTAAGTTACGTAGGTAGTATAATTTAGCACGTCTAACTTTACCTTTACGTACAACTTCAATTTTTTCAACTTTTGGAGTGTGAACAGGGAATGTTCTTTCAACCCCAACACCGTTTGAAATTTTACGTACAGTATAAGTAGCAGAGATTCCTCCGCCACGACGCTTGATAACTACTCCTTCGAATTGTTGGATACGTTCACGTCCACCTTCAACGATACGAACGTGTACTCTTACTGTATCCCCAGCTTTAAATTCAGGAATGTCTGATCTTAATTGCGATTTAGTGATCGCTTCAATGATTTTGCTCATTATTCTTTCTCCTTTTTTTACAAAATGTTCATTACTAATGCTTGATTAACAGAGGAACATCGTAATTTAATGTTTTCACATCTCGACTATTATAACATTATTTCAAGTAAATATCAATAGAAAATTTAATAAAATTTATTATAAAAGAGCTTTTTCCCAAGTTTCTTCTTTAAAACCAAGAAGTAGGATATCGTTTTTAAAGTCAAATGCTAAAGGACGTTTAATTAACATACCATTGTCATGAAGTAATGTTAAAGCCTCATCAAGAGATAAAGTCTCTAACTTGTCTTTTAATCCAAGTTCTTTATAAACTAAACCACTAGTGTTGAATAATTTTTTTAATGGTAAATCGAATGTTTCGATGATTTTTTTAAATTCTGCTATTGTCGGTGTTTTTTCTTTTACATTGAAGTATGTTGCTTCAATATTGTTTTCTGTTAAAAGTTTTTTTGCTTTTCTACATGTCGAGCATGTTGGATATTCGTAAATAGTTAGCATATAATCTCCTCAATAATTTTTTATGAATTCTAAATAATTATTGATATTATAATATTTATTTTTATTAGTGTAAAGAAATCTGTTTAGTAGGAATGTTTAAGAGTAAGCGATTATGTTAAAACATTAAATAATATGTGATATAATTATATTATAGGAATAAAGGAGAAATGCTATGCAAAAGATAGTTGTAAAAGATGTTTCTAAAATATATGGTGAAAATAATAATAAAGTTATAGCGAATGATGCTATTAGTTTTGATATTGATGAAGGAGAATTCGTGGTGATTTTAGGTCCTAGTGGGGCTGGAAAAAGTACATTGTTGAATATTATAGGTGGAATGGACAATGCCAGTGAGGGATCTATTAATGTATTTGGAAAAGAAATTGTTGGTTTAAATGAAGACGAACTTACAAAATATAGAAGAGAAGACATAGGATTCGTATTTCAATTCTATAATTTAATACCAAACCTAACAGTTTTGGAAAATGTAGAATTAGCTGGACAAATAGTGAAGCGACCTAAAAAAGCAACAGATATTTTAAAGTTAGTAGGATTAGAACATAGGATGGATAATTTCCCTTCGCAAATCTCTGGTGGAGAACAACAGCGTGTTGCTATAGCAAGAGCAATCGCTAAAAATCCAAAACTATTACTTTGTGATGAACCAACGGGAGCATTAGATTATAAAACGGGGAAGAATATCTTAAATATCCTAAAAGATTATAGTGTGGATGAGAAAAAAACTGTAGTTATTATTACTCATAATAGTTCTATAGCTGAGGCTGCTGACAAGGTAATAGAAATATATGATGCTAAAGTGAAAAAAGTAACACAAAATATTAATCCTAAAAGTATTGATGAAATAGAGTGGTAGTGTTATGAAAGCAATAAATAAAGATATATTAAGAGAAGTATCAAAAACAAAGTCGAAGTTTATATCGATAATGATAATAATGTTTCTGGGAGTTTTTATCTTTGTAGGTTTAAAAGAAACATCGCCTGCTATGGTGAATACTTATAATAAGTACATAGAACATCATAAGATGTATGATTTACGAGTAAGTCATAATTTTGGAATCAATGAAGAAGATATGAAAATCATAAATGCTCTAGATAATATTGATTTAAGTGAGAGTTATTTTATAAAAAAACTACAGGTAACTAATAGCAATGACTTTGTAAATATTGAATCTTTACCCCGAAAATTAGTTTTACCCAAGGTAACAGAGGGGACTCTACCTACTAATGATAAAGAAATAGCTTTAGTTGAATCACTGCAAAGTAGGTATAAAGTTGGGGATGAGATCTCTTTTGTTTCAGATAAGAGCGAAAGTAATATTTTAAAACAGTATAAATTTAAGGTAGTTGGTTTTGTTCAAGGAGCAGATCATATAGAGGTTTCTAATAATAATTTAGCTAATAAGGATTATTTTGGGTATGTAAAAAGAGATGTTTTCAAATTTGAAAATGTAAGTGGAGTTAATATAAAACTTAAAGATATTAACTACAAATATAGTGATAAAGACTATATTACTGAAGTTAATAAGACTCGAGATACCTTGATAGAAAAATTAAAAACTCAGCAGAAAATTGATGAAAAAAATTATTTAGATAAAAATAATAAGAAATTAAACGAAAATGAAAAAGTAATAAATCAAGCACAAGAACAACTTAATAGTGTTAAAGAAAAACTTGAATTATTAAAAAATATTGATAGCAAGAGTTATAGTGAACAAGTAGAAAAATTGAATAAAGCTCAAAAAGAGATTGATGATAATAAAAAGCAACTAAATATTGGGAAAGCTAGTCTTTCAGAAGAAAGTTATCCTAGATTCTCTGTAGAAAATATTAGAGGTTTAAAAAATTATGCTCAATTTATAGATTCTGCGAGTAGTTTAACCTTTGTAGCTAATGTTTTTTCAATATTCTTATTCGTTGTATCGATTTTAGTTTCACTAACAACATTAACTAGAATGATAGATGAAAATAGGATAAATATCGGTACTCTTAAATCACTAGGATACAGTAATTATCAAATTTCTAAAAAATATTTTGTATATGGTGGATTATCTACCTTGATAGGTACGATATTAGGGATTATTGGAGCATATTTGGTGATTGTGCCGATAATATATAATTCT
>CAMYEU010000074.1 GCA_947254465.1 uncultured Gemella sp.
ATCCTGAGATGTCTCGTGGGCTCGGAGATGTGTATAAGAGACAGATGTATGGGATATGAATAAATCCAGCTTTAATATTTGGATATTTTTTTGAAGTTATGTATAAAGCCTCATACATAATATGATTGCAAACAAAAGTCCCGGCAGTATTAGAAATAGCGGAAGGGATATTATTCTTATTCAATTCGTCAACAATAGCCTTTATTGGTAGTGTAGAAAAATATGCATTTTCTCCATCTTTTCTTATAATTTCATCAATAGGGCTATTTCCAATATTATCTGGGATTCTAGCATCATCAATATTAATAGCGATACGTTCTGGTGTAATCTTACTTCTTCCACCAGCTTGACCAATACAAATTACGATGTTAGGAGAAAATGAGTCTATATTTTCTTCTAAAACACGTGAGCTGTCTTTGAAGACAGTAGGTAGCGTAATTTTTTTTATTTCTATATTATCTATTACATCTGGTAAGCTATTAACACATAAACTAGAAGGATTAATACTCTCGCCACCAAACTTATCAAAACCAGTTATTAATACTCTCATAAGGCACCTCGTAATTTTATAAAAAATATATTGTAATAATTAACTTAATAATATTCTAAGATAATTACAATATATCAATTAAATGAATTTTTAAATTATAATAATTATAAAACAGTTTAGATAATTTGAAAATAGTATTTCTATATTTTAGGAGATAAATTGTAATTTATTTTTAAAAATGATATTATAAAAATATAAGGGGTGAGAATTTTGTCTAGAGAAGAAAAATTAAGAACAATTATTAGTACGATAGATAATTCGGAGTATAGTGCTACTAAGAAAACTACTAACAATAAATGTATGATGAGAACATTTAAAGAAGCTAATGACACTTGGCTAGCAAAAGCTTATTCTAAGAAAAAATATGCTGATTATAAACCATTTCAATTCGTTGATGGAGAGGGAGTAAGATGTTCAATATATCTAAGTGGTTGTTTATTCGCTTGCAAAGAGTGTTTTAATGAAAGTATCCAAAACTTTAATGCAGGCCAATTATATACAAAAGAAATAGAAGATCAAATAATCCAGGATTTAAGTAATTCTTATGTACAAGGACTAACGATTTTGGGTGGAGAGCCGTTTCTTAATACTCAGGTAGCTAAATCTTTAGCGAAAAGAGTAAGAGATGAGTTCGGTTCAACAAAAGACATTTGGGTCTATAGTGGTTACACATATGAACAACTTCTAAATGGTAGTGAGGATAAAAAGGAATTGTTAAGCTTGTGTGATATCTTGGTAGATGGACCATTTATGATTTTTCTAAAAGACCTAAGCTTAAGATTTAGAGGAAGTAGTAATCAAAGAATTATAGATTTAAAAAATTCTAATAAAGATAATGTAGTGCTATATATGGAGTAAGTTTTAATATAATAAAATTACTTTAATTAGTAGTTAATTCATGATATAATAATTAGGTTGACAATTAGGGATATAAAATATCTCTAATTGTTTTTGTTAATTAATTTATAGAGAGGAGATTAAAAGTTGAAAAATATTATAGAGATTTTTCGAAAGGATATAAAAGAAGTATTTAGAAAAACTAATACGTGGATAATTATAGTAGGTTTAATATTTTTACCGTCAATATATGCATGGCCGAATATACTATCTTCATGGGACCCGTATGGACATACCAACAATATAAAAGTTGCTGTAACATCAGAAGACGCTGGAGCAACTGTTGATGGAAAAGAGTTGAACCTAGGTAATAGTTTAGTTGAGGGATTAAAAAATAATAAAAATCTAGATTGGCAGTTTGTTTCTAATAAAGAAGAAGCTGAAAATGGAGTAAGAATAGGTGATTATTACGCAAGTATAGTTGTCCCAAAAAACTTTAGTCAGGATATGACATCTGTTAGTAGAACAGAACCTAAGAGAGCCACTATAGAGTATACGGTTAATGAAAAAATTAATGCGATTAGTCCAAAAATAACAAACAGTGGTGCTTCTGCAATAGCTAATAATATTAGTAAAAACTTTGTAGAAACAGCTAATGGTATAATTTTTCAAAAACTGCATGAAGCGGGGATAAAATTTGAAGAAAATCTTCCATCAATTGAAAAAGCAAAAGAGGAAATCTTTAAATTAAATGATAACTTTTCTACATATGAAAGTACTTTAAGTGAATTAATTGGAAAAGTGGAATACGGGTATAATATTTTAAACAATGTTCAAAATACACTTCCAGAAATAGATAGGGTAGCTACAAATAGTATTATGATTGCTGATAAGGCTGGAATTACTATTAATAATATTCAGGGATTCAATGAAAGATTATTACCGATTATTAATAATCATCTTAATGTTGTAGAGGAAGTGTCTAAAGAAGCTAATGTGATAGCAAAAGAGTTACAACAGAAACCAGATAAAACAGAAGAAATAAAGGCAAGACAGAAAGCTTTAGATAGTAGACTACAAGCGAGTACAGAAAGATTACAACTTGTGAAGAATATTTTTGAGTATTTCAATAAATTATCGAATGAAAGATTATTTAATAATCAACTTGAAAGAGTAACTACTTTATTGAATGATATTACGACGATAAAAGAAGTAAATAATAATATCTATAATAAGATGGATCATTATGATGAGATAGCAGATACTGTAAAAGAGGAATTTGTAAATAAATCTGCTAGAATTAATGAAGTTTCTTCAAATATGAATTCAAAATTAAACGTTGAAGTTGCACCTTTAATCTCTCAAGTCCTTAGTAAGGCAGAGGTTAATATCGATAAGGTAAGTGGTATAATTGCAGGGGCACAAGGAGAACTACCTGCAGTTGAGAGAAAATTATCTGAAACTGAGGCGAAGATTAGTAATGCATATGGTAAACTATTATCATTACAAGCGCAAATGCCATCTGCAAAGAGCAAAATTCAAAAGTTAACGGATGAAATTAAAAAGGCTGACAGCGGTATAGATAAAAATCAACTGTTTAATTTATTAAAGGTTGATTATAAACAACAGGCAGAGTTTTTCGCAAATCCTGTTAAACTTCAAGAGAATAAGCTTTACCATATAGAAAACTACGGTTCAGCTATGACACCATTCTATACAGTTCTTTCTATCTGGGTTGGTTCATTATTAATGTCTTCATTATTAACTACTAAGGTAGAAGATGAGGATAATAAATATAAACCATATCAAAAATATTTTGGTAGAGGGCTATTATTTGTAATTATATCATTATTCCAAACATTAATAATTACATTAGGGGATATGTATGTTCTTGGAACGCAGGCGACATCTCCATATAGATTTGTAATTTATGCATTATTAATATCGCTGCTATTTTCTTCGATTATTTATACAATAGTGTGTATTCTAGGAAATGTAGGGAAAGCAGTTTGTATAGTGCTGTTAGTATTACAATTAGGAAGTTCGGGGGGAACATTCCCAATTCAAATGACCTCAGAATTCTTCCAAGCGTTATATCCAAAAGTACCATTCACTTATTCTATAGGTCTACTACGTGAAGCGGTAGGTGGGGTATATATTCCAGCGGTAGAACGTGATATTAAGATATTATTTATTTATCTAATTGTCGTTCTTGTAGGAGGAGCAATTCTAGTTAGTCTAAAAGCACGTTCTGCTAAATTAAGTAGGGAAAGAGAACGTTCTAAGTTATTCTTATAAGATTTATATTTTTTTAATGGATATATAATTTTTAATAAAGTGATTCAAAGGAATTGATTTAATGTAGTCAAGGCTTTTGGGTCACTTCTTTTGTTTGTTTTCTCATACTAAATGAAAAAACTTAGTATTTATGATATAATAAAATGATAAAACCTTAAAATATAGAGGATAAATTATGGTTAAAACATTAGATAGAACCAAAGACATCTTCTTAGATACGATGCTTTTGGGAAATGAAATATTAATAAAAAAAATAAAAACAACTAATAAAACAAAAATTACAGTAGTGATAGCGGCATATAGAAGTGTTGATAGACTAGAAAGTATTGTAAAAGATATATTTAATCAAAGTTTTCAAGAATTTGAAATAATAGTAGTTGACGACCTTTCAGGTTCTGAGATAGAAGAAGCGGTAGCTGCATTAGATAATAATAAGATTAACTATATAAAAAAACAGCTAGGTTCTAATTCCTCAGCAAAAAATTGTGCGTTAGACTGTTCTAAAGGAGAATATGTAGTTTTTGTAGAAGAAAACTCTAAATTAAAACAAAATTACCTAGAGATTTTATATAATGAGATTTCTAAAAATAATCTTGACATTGCAATGTTAACTAGAGATGGGTATCCTAGCATATTAGATGGAAAAATATCATCTGGGCAAGAGTATCTAGTTGAAGAAATAAAAAGATTGAAAAGTGATTTGAACTATAATATCACTGCTTGTATGTTTAAAAGGAAATTTCTAGATATCTATAATTTAAGATTTCAAGAAGATATGTTAGCATTAGAGAATTTATATTTCAAATTACGCGTCTTTGATGTTGCGGGTAAAGTAAGTCAGGTAGCAAAAGTTGGTTATAAAGATTTACAAGAAAGTAAATCTATAAGAAATAATGCGATGATTGAGGCTTCAACTAGGAGAATAATGATTGCATTTAATAAAATCGAAGAATTTAAACAAAATAAAAAATATGAGGATAGTTTAAATCTTCTTTGTGGATATTTACTTTTTGATGTATTAAGAATGCAGGAAAATATGTCCGAGGAAATAGAAATTTTAGAATTAATAAAATCAAGAAAAAATTATTTTGAAAGTGATACATTTGTTAACAAAACAATAATGGCAATGTCTCCGATAATGTTTGCTAATCATCTTAATAGAAAGGATAGGAGATAATTATGAGGCGAATATTACATAATGTGTTTTCATATGCGTTCATAGCCTTGTTTACAATAGCTTTAACCTGGGCATATGTTGCACCATTTGTGTATGAAAGAATATTAAATCCGTTGGCACTTCTGTTAGGTGTTCCAGTGGTTTTCATATTGTTTATTTATGCAGTAAAAAAAGTTTTAGCAACTGATGAAGTTGGATTAAAAAAATATAATAGAATTATAGTATTAGTATATTTAGTGTTTCAGGCAATTATTTTATCTATGGATACACTGAACTTTTCGGATGGTGCAGAAATAGAAAATGAAGCCCACTACATGTTAAACTATGGAAAATTCTCCGGTGAAAGATATTTTTTAGTTTATCCGAATAATATTACACCGACAATTATTCTATACTGGATATATCGTATAGCTGCATTCTTACATATATCAGAAGTGTGGACATTGCATATATTCTGTTTCTTAGTAACAACAGCGACAATATTTTTAACATATAAAACAGCCGGGAAATTACTTACAAAACAAAAGCAAACGATAATTTTAGGATTAATGATATTATATATTCCTTTCCAAATGTATAGTTTATTCTATTATTCTGATACATTAATGGTAATTATGGTTGCTTTAATAATATATGTTCTTATACCATCAGATGGAAGTTTTATCTTTAGAACAAAGCATATTGTAGCAGTAGCTATTCTAGTTGCATTTGCATGGAACTTAAGATCTAATATAATTATTATTTTACCAGCGTTAATAGTGTACTTACTATTTTTCAAATGGTATAAAAATTTAGTTTTATTATTAGTGACTTTTGGAATTGCATTTGTATTTTTTGGAAAAGGATTCGATATGCTGTGGGCACATTATGGATTTTGGAAAGATGATGGTTATAAGTTTCCTATGTTGCATTGGGTAATGATGGGAATGAGTATCCAAGGTGGAAGCTATAACTGGCAAGATTTCCAATTTACATATCTTAGTCAAAATAAGATGACAGATGATCTAGGCTTATTCTTTAATAGATTAACTCATAGACCAATCTTCCTTAATTTACTTATGGTAGTTCTTAAAGTAAGAGGAAATTGGAGTGATGGTACTATTAACTATACGAATGGTACACGTGCATTAAGAAATGGTGATGGCTTCTTGTGGCAACTTTTCTATGGAAGTAATAATAGTTTCTTCATATACCTTTCGCAAATGATGTATGTTGTGATTATTTTTGGGATGGTATATTACATCTATAAACGTAGAAAAGAATACATTACTTCATGCTTCTTATTCCAAATTATTATCTTCGGGGTATTTATGTTCCATTTAATCTGGGAAGCTAAACCGAGATATGTTTATGCATGGATGCCGATAATTTTCATTCTAGGAGCAAAAGGTATAATACTATTTGCAGAAAGATATAAGACGACTATATTTGATAAATACAAGAAAAAACTTTATATTGCTTTCGGAGTAGTATTTGCTCTTCAAGTAGGAAGTGATAGTTTCTTAAGACCATCTTATTCGATGAACTTAGATTATGATTCACGTGTAATTAACGGTATTAGTATTTATGCAACGGATAATTATCTAAGAGATGGAATAGTTAGGGTAAATAAAGATACAGAAGTAGAACAAACATTTAAAGCTAATCGCAGCTTCAATTATGTTCGAGGATATATTTCTTCGTATGACGAGAAAAATAATTCGAAGTATAAAGTAGAGATAATAGATAAGAAAGATAATAAAGTTGTAAGAGAACATGAATTTATTTATCATGAATTGTATTGGGAAGTACCATTACAAACATATACTCTTCGTTGGTATTTCGACGATCTTCCAGCAGGAGACTACAGTGTAAAATTCTCACAGGTAGAAAGTGATAATAATGGAAGTATAGTTATTTCTAGTGTACCAAATGAAATGATTGATATGTATGAAGCTGGTAAATTATATATTAACGGCGTAGATCAAAATAAAAAAGATTTATCATTACAAATAGGACATAGATATCAAAAACTTTGGTGGTATTAATGAAATAGAAAAATAATATTTTTAATTAAAATAAGAGGCTCATCTTCAGATGAGCCTTTTTTATATAATAATGAAAAAGTGAGTGACAAAAAATTGTAATTTTGAAGAAAGTGATTTTGGTGAAATCCCTGCACAGTTTATTAGATATCCCAAAGTTTTGTTATAAAGCGAATTTAGAACTTGATAAATCGCTATGTTCATGTAAAATTTGAGTTTTTTTGCTCAGCCTCATAGTAGATAGTTTTGTATTTTATTATTTATAATTTTATTTATTTATCAGGAATGGATTTATGGTGTAAATATAATAATATTATGACTTTGAATAAAGACAGTATTTGTTATAAACTCTTGACAAATAAATATTAAAGCTCTAAAATAGAGTTTAAGTAATATAATCTATTTAAAGGGAAAATGGATATTACTGCAGATAAGGGAATTGTTTTTGATGAAAAAATATATGATTAATTATATATTTTTATTTTTTAATAGTTTATTAATTTTATTTTGCAAAAGTTATTTTATTTAATAGGGAAATGAATATGAAATAACCGTAATGTATTTTCATGAAAATTTCTAATAAGTATAGTTATATTTAGTAAAATTTGTTAGAATAATCTGGCTTATAATTAGCACATTAAATGGGAGAGGTTCGAAAATCGCGATTTCTTAAGAAACAAGATTTAGTCGAGTCCCTCGCACAGTTTATTAGATATCTAAAAAGCTGTTATAAAGCGAAGTTAGATATTAAAAAACCATTGTGTTTATAAATCTTTTTAAATATTTAGGAGTTTTAGTTCAACTTAATATATCCAATATATATTTTTGATTTTTTCGTATCTTGTAGGCATTTATATAAAAACTAGATTTATTGATTTTTTAGTTTATCTAGCAATTTATTAGGAAAATTTATAATAGTAAGGAG
>CAMYEU010000075.1 GCA_947254465.1 uncultured Gemella sp.
ATCCTGAGATGTCTCGTGGGCTCGGAGATGTGTATAAGAGACAGGAATGGTATCTGCAAGCCAAAATTTTGGTGAAGAGCGTGAGGAACAGTCTTTAAGACCGAAGTTTCTTAGTCAGTATATAGGACAAGAACAGATAAAAAGTAATTTAAAAATATTTATAGAAGCTGCAAAACTTCGTGGTGAAGTTCTAGATCATTGCTTACTATACGGACCTCCGGGATTAGGGAAGACTACACTTGCGACAATTATAGCTAACGAGATGGAAGTGGGGATTAAATATACTTCAGGACCTGCAATAGAGAAATCTGGAGATTTAGCTGCTATATTAACTAGTCTTGAACCGGGTGATGTTCTTTTTATCGATGAGATTCATAGAATAAGTAGATCTATTGAAGAGATATTATATTCTGCCATGGAAGACTTTTATCTTGATATTGTTATAGGGAAAGGTGAAGAGTCACGTAGCATTAGAATTGAACTTCCTCCATTTACATTAGTAGGAGCAACGACAAGAGCAGGAGCATTAACAGCACCTTTGCGAGATAGATTCGGTGTGCATTGTCGTTTGGAATTTTATACTATTTCTGAACTGCAAAATATTATAGAAAGAACATCTGATATTTTTGAATGTGATATTGATGAAGAGAGTTCCTATGAAATTGCTATGAGATCTCGTGGGACACCTCGTATTGCAAACAGGTTGTTAAAACGTGTTAGAGACTTTGCACAAGTTAAAAATGATGGTGTAATAGCTAAAGATTTAGCAATTGAATCTTTAGATTTACTTCAAGTTGATGCTAAAGGACTTGATAATATAGACTATAAAATCTTAGAGTGTTTAATAAAACGTTATGATGGTAGAGCTGTTGGATTAGAAACAATCGCTGTTACTATAGGAGAAGAGAGTATAACTATTGAGGATGTATATGAACCGTACTTAGTGAAAGAAGGATTTATTGAGCGAACTCCTAGAGGACGTCGCGCAACTCCTAAAGCATACCAACATCTAGGAATCAGTTATAAAGGTGAATAAAAAGAAACATGAGTTTTACGAAAGCAGATTGTATTAAGTTATGAATCATAAAACTCGTGTTTTTTATTGATAATCTTTTTTAATTAGTAATTATTTTAATTGTAAAATATTAAAAAGTGTATTAAACTTGTTTGGTAAATTATTAGAAATTTTAGAAGGATTGAATTCGTATGATTGATAGTAAACAATTTATAAACACAAGGCATAAAAATCAAAAGATTAATTATGATAATGTCTTAAAAGAACTTATAAAAGAATGGGAAAAGACTAATTTTCGTCCTAAAATCTTAATACACTCTTGCTGTGCTCCTTGTAGTACATATGTACTAGAGTATTTATCTGAGATTAGTGACATTACTATATTCTTTTCTAATTCAAATATTCATCCAAAAGAAGAATATATAAAACGTATGTTAGTGCAAAAAGATTTCGTTGAAGAATTTAATAAGAGAAATGATAAGAAAATTAAATTTTTAGCGGATGAATATGCACCGAGTAAATTTATTAGTGCGGTAAAAGGACATGAGGAGGATAGAGAAGGCGGAGATAGATGTCATATTTGTTATGAAATGCGTTTAGACTCTTCTGCACAAAAGGCTGAGGAGTTAGGGTATGATTATTTCGCTTCTGCTTTGACTCTAAGTCCGAAGAAAAATGCTACTGTAATAAATGAAGCTGGATATGTTCTTCAGGAACAAGTTTCAATATATTATCTACCGTCAGATTTTAAAAAGAATAACGGTTATAGAAGATCTGTAGAAATGTGTAATGACTATAATATATATAGACAATGTTACTGTGGATGTGTATTTGCCGCTAAAGACCAAGGTATTGATTTTAAAGAAGTAAATAAAAACGCTCGTGACTTCAATAGAAATCATGAGGATTATGAGAAATTTAAATCTATAATTAAGCTTGGTGGAGAATTAGTTTAATTTTAATAAATAGGTTTACAGTATATAAATAAAAACATAATAATTTTAAATTTAATTAAAATGAATAATATAAAAAAAGTATCGTTACTTCCCGTGTGACAGATACTTTTTTTATGATTTTCAGGTTAAAAAGCTAGTTAACATTGAAAAAAAATGTTTTCACGTTATTTTCAATGGAAGAGTAGTAAATGCTTACTACATAGATAAGAAACTGTTTTCTTTGTTATAGAATAAGCGCTAATCTTAGTATAGAATAAGTATAAAATACTTGTAAATATTGCTTTCATGTGTTATTATTTGAATGTAAATATTTTTTTAAATAAAAGGAGACATGACTATGTTACAAAAAGAATTTAAAGTTATCGATGAAACAGGAATCCACGCTAGACCAGCTACTTTATTAGTACAAGCTGCATCTAAATTCCAATCAAACATTGAATTAGAATTCAACGGACGTAAAGTTAACTTAAAATCAATTATGGGTGTTATGAGTCTTGGAGTTGGAAAAGACGCTGATATCGTAATTTACGCTGACGGAGCTGACGAAGCAGAAGCATTAGCAGCATTAGAAGAAACAATGAAGAAAGAAGGATTAGCATAAAATGTTACAACTAAAAGGTATTGCAGCCTCTCAAGGGATATCTTTTGCTAAAGCATACATTTTTGTTGAGCCAAACTTAACAGTTAAAGAAGTTAAAGTTCAAGATGTTGTTGCTGAGGTTAAACGTTTTGAAGATGCGATTGAAATTTCTAAAAAAGAATTAACAATCATTAAAGATAAAGCTCACGAAAACTTAGGTGCTGATAAAGCAGCTATTTTCGAAGCACACTTATTAATTTTAGAAGACCCAGAATTTATGGGAACTGTTAAAACTGATATTCAATCAAAAGAAATTAACGCTGAATATGCATTAAAAGAAACTTCAGATATGTTTGTTTCAATGTTTGAATCAATGGACAATGACTACATGAAAGAACGTGCTGCTGATATTCGTGACGTTTCTAAACGTATTTTAGCTCACTTACTAGGTGTAGACTTACCAAACCCAAGCTTAATCGACGAAGAAGTTATCGTTATTGCAGAAGACCTAACTCCATCTGATACTGCACAACTTAACAAACAATATGTTAAAGGTTTTGCTACAAACATCGGAGGACGTACTTCTCACTCTGCTATCATGGCTAGATCATTAGAAATTCCTGCAGTAGTAGGAACTAGTACAATTACTGAAGAAGTTAAGAATGGAGATGTACTTATTCTTGATGGATTAGATGGTGTTGTATATGTAAATCCAGATGAAGCTACTACAGCTGAATTAAAAGAAAAACACGTTAAATTTGAAGAGCAAAAAGCTGAATGGGCTAAATTAGTTTCAGAAAAATCTGTTACTAAAGATGGTCATGAAGTACTTTTAGCAGCAAATATCGGTACACCAGCTGACTTAGAAGGTGTTAATAATAATGGTGGAGAAGCTGTAGGATTATACCGTACAGAATTCTTATACATGGGACGTGATCAACTACCAACTGAAGAAGAACAATTCGAAGCTTACAAAGCTGTATTAGAAGGAATGGGTGACAGACCTGTTGTAGTTCGTACTTTAGACATCGGTGGAGATAAAGAATTACCATACTTAGATTTACCAAAAGAAATGAATCCATTCTTAGGATTTAGAGCAATTCGTCTTTGCCTAGAAGAAAAAGACTTATTCAGAACTCAACTTAGAGCATTATTACGTGCATCTGTTTACGGTAAACTTTGTGTAATGTTCCCAATGATTGCTACAGTTCAAGAATTCAGAGATGCTAAAGCATTATTCTTAGAAGAAAAAGAAAAACTTGTAGCAGAAGGTATTGCAGTAAGTAACGATATCGAATTAGGTATCATGGTTGAAATTCCATCAACTGCTGTTATCGCTGATATCTTTGCTAAAGAAGTAGACTTCTTCTCAATCGGTACTAATGACTTAGTTCAATACACTATGGCAGCAGACCGTATGAGTGAAAAAGTATCATACTTATACCAACCATACAACCCAGCAATCTTACGTCTTGTGAAAAATGTTATTGAAGCATCTCACAAAGAAGGTAAATGGACAGGAATGTGTGGAGAAATGGCTGGAGACAGCTTAGCTATTCCATTACTGTTAGGTATGGGATTAGATGAGTTCTCTATGTCAGCTACTTCAATTCTTCAAGCACGTAGCCAAATCAAAAACTTATCACTAGATAAGATGAAAGAATTAGTTGATAAAGCTATTATGTGTTCAACAACTGAAGAAGTATTAGCATTAGTTGCAGAATATACTAAATAATTATTATAAGACTTCTGATGAAAATCGGGAGTCTTATTTTACGCTAAGTAAAGTTTTTGCAAATAAGATAATTATAATTTTGTAGGGTTGAAAAAACAAAAACAGGAAGAAATTTATTATTCGAATAGCCATATCTGTTGACATTCGGGAATATTTGTATTATCATTTTAAGTATAAATTTTTCAAAAAAAAAACGATGATTAAGACGGTATATTTGATGTTTTTAACAGGGAGCAACTTCGTGACTGAAAGAGTTGTATGAACTGAGAATATATTTTCAGCTTATGAGTAATTGTATAAGTAGACTATGAGTACAATCGGGTGGTACCCGTTATCAACTTTTATTAAGGAAGCGATTATGCTTTAAAATATGGGTGGTACCGCGATATATTCGTCCCTTGAGACTAAGTCTTGAGGGGCTTTTTATTTTGGATAATAGAACTCATAGCAATGTCTTTATATTAAATTTTTAAGGAGGAACTTATGACTTTAGAGAATATAAGAAAAGAATATTTAGAATTAGTTAAAACAATTAAAGATGAAAAAGAACTTTATGACTTAAGAGTTAAATTTTTAGGGAAAAAAGGTGCATTAACAGAAGTTATGAAGGGTGCACGTGATTTATCACCAGAAGAAAGACCTACATTCGGGAAACTTGTTAATGAGGTTAAAACTTTCATTAATGATAGTTTAGAAGAGAAAAAAGCTGAATTAGCTAAAGCTGCATTAGAGTTAAAATTAGCTAGTGAGGATATTGATGTTACTCTACCTAGCAAAAAAGTTGAATTAGGTGGAATTAATCCATTAAATAAAATTATTGAAGAGATTGAAGAAATCTTTATTTCTATGGGGTATTCAGTTGCAGAAGGACCTGAGGTAGAAACGGATAAGTTTAACTTTGAAATGTTAAACTTACCTAAAGATCATCCAGCTCGTGATATGCAAGACTCATTCTATATTACAAATGAATTATTAATGAGAACACAAACTTCACCTGTTCAAGCTCGTGAAATGTTGAAAGCTAATGGAGAAGGACCTATCAAGATTATTTGTCCTGGTAAAGTATTCCGTCGTGATAATGATGATGCTACTCACTCTCACCAATTTACTCAAATTGAAGGATTAGTGGTAGATAAAAATATTACATTTAGTGATTTAAAAGGTACTTTAGAACACTTTATTAAAGCTGTATTCGGAGAAAATAAAAAAATTCGTTTACGTCCAAGTTTCTTCCCGTTCACTGAACCTTCAGTAGAAGTTGATGTATCTTGGGGTAATGAAGATGATGAGGAAAACATTAAATGGCTTGAAATTTTAGGAGCTGGGATGGTTCACCCTAACGTTCTTAAAATGGCTGGTTTTGACCCAGAAGTATACTCTGGATTCGCGTTTGGTATGGGGCCAGAACGTGTTGCAATGTTAAAATATGGTATTAGCGATATTAGAAGTTTCTACACAAACGACGTAAGATTCTTACAACAATTCAATAGTGATAGAAACGATTAATAGGAGGTAGTAATGTTAGTAAGTTATAATTGGTTAAAACAATATACGAATGTTGAAGATAATGCAAATGCATTAGCTGAAAAAATCACACGTGGTGGTATTGAAGTTGAAGGTGTTGAATATTTAGCAGAAGAAATTTCTAACGTTGTAGTTGGTTATGTAGTTTCTAAAGAAAAACACCCAGATGCTGAAAAATTAAATGTATGTCAAGTAAACGTTGGCGAAGAAGAAAACCTACAAATCGTTTGTGGTGCACCGAATGTGGATGCTGGGCAATATGTAATTGTTGCTAAAGTAGGAGCAAAATTACCAGGAGTTAAAATTAAAAAAGCTAAACTTCGTGGTGTAGAATCACAAGGTATGATTTGTTCATTAGCTGAATTAGGATTAAGTAAGAGTGTAGTACCTAAGAACTATCAAGAAGGTATCTACATATTTGAAACTGAACAAGAGTTAGGTTCTGATGCTGTTGAAGTATTGGGATTAAATGATTACATCTTAGATCTTTCAATTACACCTAACAGAGCAGATGCACTAAGTATGCGTGGGCTTACTTATGAATTAGGTGCTTTATACAATAACAAAGTTGATTTTAAAGATGTCGAGAAAGAAGAAAATTATGAAGCGACTTCATTGCAAGTTGCTATCGAAAGTGATTCTTGTAGAAATTATGTAGGTCAAGTTGTAAAAAATGTCGAAGTCAAATCTTCGCCACTATGGTTACAAACAAGACTTATGAATTCTGGAATTCGTCCAATTAACAACATTGTGGATATTACAAACTACGTACTATTAGAATTTGGTCAACCAATGCATGCATTCGATAAAGATTTAGTTGGAGATAAAATTGTAGTTCGCGATGCTAAAGAAGGAGAAGTTCTTGAAACTCTTGATGGAGAAGAGAGAAAATTACAAACAACAGACTTAGTTATTACTGATGGAACGCACGCTATTGCTCTTGGTGGAGTAATGGGTGGTAAAAACACAGAAGTAAGTGAAGAAACTAAAAATATTATTTTAGAATCTGCATATTTCAATCCAACATCAGTTCGTCGCACTTCAGCAGCTCATGGATTAAGAAGTGATTCTTCTGCAAGATTCGAAAAAGGAATTGATCCTAATATGCAAAAAGCAGCTCTTGCTCGTGCAGTTGAATTAATTTTAGAATTATGTCCAGAAGCAGTAGTTGAAAGTTCTGTTGGAATAGTAAACAAAGAAGAAGAAAAAGTTGTAGAGATTACTATTTCATATATTAATAACTACCTTGGAATTACATTATCTACTGAAGAAATCGTAGCTATTTTAGAAGGATTAAGTTTTACAGTAGAAGTAACAGGAGAAAACTTAGTAGTTAAGGTGCCTACAAGAAGACCTGATATTTCAATTAAACAAGACTTAGTTGAAGAAGTTATTAGAATTTATGGATATGATAACCTAGCCTCAACATTACCAAAATTCTCTAAAACTATAAAAGGTGGTTTAACTTATTCACAAAGAATGGTACGTGATCTACGTGCAGTGTATGCTAGTTTAGGATTTAATGATACTATTAACTACTCATTAGTATCTGAAGAAGAAGCTACGGGGTATACATTAGAAAATCACCACAAAGTAAGATTATTAATGCCTATGACTGAAACTCACTCGACATTACGTCAAAGTTTAGTTCCAGGATTATTAAATACTGTTCAATACAACGTAGCTAGAAAACAAAAAGACTTGAAACTTCTTGAAATTGGACGTGTATTCTTCGGAAGTGGAGAAGATAATATCCAGCCTAAAGAAACACTATATTTAAGTGCTGCGCTAACTGGAGAAGAAAGAGTAACTAAATGGCTTAAAGAAAGTAACTCATTAGACTTTTTCGCTGCTAAAGGTTACTTAGAAGTTGTTTTTGAACGTTTAGGTTTAGATGAAAAAGTTACGTATAAAAAATCTACACTTGAAGGCTGTCTCTTATACACATCTGACGCTGCCGACGATATGCAGTGTGT
>CAMYEU010000076.1 GCA_947254465.1 uncultured Gemella sp.
ATAGAAATAGTATGAAGAAAGTAGCGATATTTGCATCAGGAACAGGAAGTAATTTTGAAAAAATAGCTGACGATGAAAGATTAAAAGATAAAATATCAATTGAGCTGTTAGTATGTGATAGAAAAGATGCAATGGTAATTAGAAAAGCACACGATAGAAATATTAAGGTTTTTATATTCTCTGCGAAAGATTTTGAGTCAAAAGAAGCATACGAAAGTGTGATATTTGAGAAAGTTAAAGATTTAGATTATATATTTTTAGCGGGGTACATGAGAATTATTTCACCATATTTTTTAGAAAGATATAAAAAAACGATTCTTAATTTGCATCCATCATTATTACCGAAATTTAAAGGTAAAGATGCTATCGAACAAGCATTCAATGCAGGTGAAAAAGAAATAGGAATTAGTATTCATTATGTCAATGAAGAGCTTGATGGTGGAGAAGTAATCGCTCAAAGATCTTTTGAAGTTGTAGGTAATGATACTATAGAAACTGTAACTGAAAAAGTACATAAACTAGAACATAAATTATATCCAGAAGTAATATTGAAGTTAGTTGAGGAGGCACTATGACTAAAAGAGCATTAATAAGTGTAAGTGATAAAACAAATATTGTGGAATTTGCAAAAGGTTTAGAAAAACATGGTTTTGAAGTTATTAGTACGGGTGGAACTTATACACATTTGAAAAAAAATGGAGTAAGTTGTATTAGTATCGAAGACGTTACACATTTTCCAGAAATCTTAGAAGGGCGTGTAAAAACTTTGCACCCTAAAATTCATGGAGGACTATTATCAAAACGTGGTAATGAGCTTCATAATAAACACGTAGCTGAAAATAATATCGAGTATATCGATTTAGTTTGTGTAAACTTATATCCTTTTGAAGCTACTGTAAAAAAAGAAGGAGTTAGTGAAGAAGAGATTATCGAAAATATTGATATCGGTGGACCTAGTATGCTAAGAAGTGCAGCAAAAAACTTCAATGACGTAGCGGTAGTTACTGATATTAATGATTATGCTAAAATTCTTGAAGAACTTGAACAAGGTGGAATCTCTTATGAAACACGTCGTGCTTTAGCTATAAAAGTATTTAATACTACAGCAAGTTACGATGCTGCTATCGCGAATTACTTTAATAAAAAAGATAATCTAGTACCTGAAAGATTAACTCTATCTTATAAACTTCAAGACAGCCTTAGATATGGGGAGAACCCTCATCAAAAAGCTTATCACTACGTACAAGATAATAACGAAAGTTATGCTTTGCAAAATGCTGTGCAACTGCATGGTAAGGAAATGTCATACAATAATATTCAAGATGCTTCTGCAGCTTTAGATATTCTTTCAGAATTCGATGAAACTACATGTGTTGCTGTTAAACATATGAATCCATGTGGAGTAGCAACAGGAAATTCTGTATTCGAAGCATATAGTCGAGCATATGAAGCGGATCCTGTGTCTATTTTTGGAGGAATTGTTGCAGTAAATGGCAAAGTAGATAAAGAAACTGCTGAAAAAATGCACAGTATCTTCTTAGAAATTATTTTAGCAACAGATTATGATGAAGAAGCATTAGAAATACTAACTAAGAAGAAAAATCTTCGTATTTACAAACTTTCTGAGAAAAATAATAATCATGAACAACAAATTAAAAGTGTTCGTGGTGGAATCTTAGTGCAAGATTTTAACGATAGACTAGCTGATGAATATGAAAGTGTGACTGAGAAAAAAGTAGATGCAACTCAACAAAAAGATATTGAGTTTGGTTTAAAAGTAGTAAAACATGTTAAATCAAATGCAATAGTAGTTGTAAAAAATGGACAAACTCTAGGAATCGGTGCTGGTCAGATGAATAGAGTAGGTTCATGTAAAATAGCTCTTGAACAAGCAGGAGAAAAAGCAAGAGGTGCAGTCTTAGCTTCCGATGCATTCTTCCCAATGCGAGACAGTGCTGATTTTGCGGCTGATTATGGTATTGCTGTGATAGTGCAACCAGGAGGCTCTATCCGAGATCAAGAAAGTATAGATGCATGCAATGAGAAAGGTGTGGCGATGGTCTTCAGTAAAATACGTCACTTTAAACATTAATATGGCTAAAGTATTAGTAGTAGGAAGCGGCGGTAGAGAACATGCTATCGCTTATAAATTCCATAAAGAAGGTCACGAAGTCCGTATGGCAGGAATTAATCCTGCAGTCGAAGAATTTGGAGTATGTGTAGCATTAACTGAAGACCAAATACCAAGCTACGCAAAAACAAATAATATCGACCTTGTCTTCGTTGGACCTGAAGTACCATTAGTGAATGGGTTAGTAGATGAACTACAAAAAGTAGGTGTCCGTGCTTTTGGACCATCTAAACTTGCAGCACAATTAGAAGGAAGTAAAGTATTCTCAAAAATGATGATGAGAAAATACAATATCCCTACAGCAAAATATGAAAGTTTTAACGATTATGAACTAGCAAAAGAGTACTTAAGCAAACAAAAAGCACCTATCGTCCTTAAAGCGGATGGATTAGCTGCAGGTAAAGGTGTAATTATAGCAAATACACTAGAAGAAGCACAAGCTGAACTTAAAGAAATGATGTGTAATGCTAAATTCAATAAAGCTGGTTCTAGTGTTGTTATCGAAGAATTTTTACAAGGCGAAGAATTTTCGTTAATGTGTTTTGTCTCTGATAGAAAAGTTTATCCAATGGAAATTGCACAAGATCATAAACGTGCATTTGATAATGATGAAGGTTTAAATACTGGAGGTATGGGAGCATATTTACCACTTAAGAAAATTACTCAAGATGATATTGACGAAGGTGTTAGAAATGTCGTCCAACCTATGGTCGATGCTATGAGTGATGAGGGAATGCCGTTTTACGGTATATTGTATGCTGGGCTTATGAAATGTCATGATGGTGTAAAAACTATAGAATTTAACGTTCGTTTTGGAGATCCAGAGAGCGAAATATTACTTCTATCATTAGAGAGTGATTTATACGAAATAGCTAATAATATTATCGATGGTAAAGAAGTAGAGTTAAAATGGAGCAAAGATGCCTTTATCGGTGTCGTAATGGCAGCAAAAGGATATCCAGAACATAGCGAAAAAGGAGCTGTAATACACGGCTTAGATAAAGTGTCTACACCAGTATTCCATATGGGAACTAAGAGTGTAGGTAATGATATAGTAATTAATGGTGGTCGTGTATTATTAGTTTGCGCTCAAGGAAAGAGCTTGCAAGAAGCATATAAAAAAGTGTATAATGAGATAGTAAAAATAGACTGTGAAGAACTATTTTACAGAAAAGACATCGGTCATTTGTCTTTATAATATTTTAAGAGATACCGATTGAAATAATAGAACATCAGGAGATTATTGCAATGATTGAAAGATATAGTAGAGAAGAAATGCGTAATATCTTTAGCGATGAAAATCGTTTTAAAGCATATTTAGAAGTAGAACTTTATGCAACAGAAGCTTGGAGTACATTAGGGGTTGTACCAAAAGAAGACGTTGAGAAATTATTCGCTAATGCAAAATTTGACCTACCGGGAATTTTAGAATTAGAAAAAGAAACAAAACATGATATCGTAGCTTTCACTCGTAATGTTTCAAGTTATTTAGGTGATGAGAAAAAATGGGTGCACTATGGATTAACATCTACTGATGTTGTTGATACTGCTTATGGATATTTATACAAACAAGCTAATGATATACTCTATAGAGATTTATTAAATTTCCAAGAAGTATTAAAAGAAAAAGCATTACAATATAAATTCACACCTTGTATAGGACGTACTCACGGAGTGCACGCTGATATAAGTAGTTTTGGATTAAAATTCGCACTTTATTATGATGAGTTCAACCGTCATATTAAACGTTTCAATGAAGTTAGAAAAATTATTGAAGTAGGTAAAATCTCTGGAGCTGTAGGTACATTCTCAAATACACCACCAGAAGTTCAAGACTATGTTTGTGCAAAATTAGGAATTGAATCAAGTAATATTTCTACGCAAACTTTACAACGTGATAGACATGCAGATTACTATGCAACTTTAGCATTAATCGCAAGTTCAATCGAAAAAATCGGTGTAGAAATTCGTCACTTACAACGTACAGAAGTAAGAGAAGCAGAAGAATTCTTCTCGAAAAATCAAAAAGGTTCAAGTGCAATGCCTCATAAACGTAATCCAATATCAAGTGAAAACATGGCAGGATGTGCTAGAATCATGCGTGGATATATGTTCGCAGCTTACGAAAATATTCCATTATGGCATGAACGTGATATTTCTCACTCAAGTGCAGAAAGAATCTTGAGTAATGATGCAACAACATTATTAGACTATATGTTAAATAGATTTACTAATGTTGTGAAAAATCTTACAGTATTTACTGATAACATGATTAAAAATATTTACGCTACTAATGGGGTAATCTTCGCTCAAAGAACAATGAGTAACCTTATTGAAAAATACTCATTCTCTCGTGAAGAAGCGTACGATTTAGTACAACCATTAGCAATGAAATCATGGTTCGAAGGTATTCCATTTAGACAACTACTTGAAGAAAACGAAACTATTAAAAATACAGTTTCTAAAGAAGTACTAGATAGTTGTTTCGATTTAAATGTACACCTAGTAAATATTGATAAAATATACAAACGTATTCCAGGATTGGAAGATTAAAATAATAAACTAATAAAATAAAGCCCAAAGAAAAGAGGTAGATTAAATGAAGTCAGACTTTCAAATTTCAAACGAATGTGAAAAGAAACATATTGCTGAAGTAGCAGGTAAATTAGGGATAAAAGAAGAAGATTTAATATTATACGGGAATCACAAAGCAAAAATCCAAACAAAAAATATTAAAAAAGATATTAGTGAAGATGCCAAACTAGTACTAGTTACATCTATTAACCCAACATCAAGTGGTGAAGGAAAAAGTACTGTAACTATCGGTTTATCTGATGGATTAAATAGAATCGGGAAAAAATCTTGTGTTGCATTACGTGAACCATCTTTAGGTCCTGTATTAGGAAGAAAAGGTGGAGCAGCTGGTGGAGGATATGCTCAGGTAGTACCTATGGAAGATATTAATCTTCACTTCACTGGAGACATGCACGCTATTACTACAGCTCACAATGCAATTGCAGTATTAGTAAATAACCATGTATTCCAAGGAAACGAATTAGAAATAGATAAAATCGTCTTTAACCGTGTTATGGACATGAACGCACGTGATTTACGCCATGTTAAAGTAAATGCAGGAACAGACCTAGAACGCCTTGATGGATTTGATATTACTGTAGCTAGTGAAGTAATGGCTATTCTATGTCTGTCAGAAGGTATTGCTGATTTAAAAGAAAAATTAAGCAATATCCTTGTAGCTTACAATAAAAAAGGTGAACCAGTTTACCTAAAAGATTTGAAAATTGAAGGTGTTATAACTTCATTATTAAAAGATGCAATTAAACCGAATATTGTTCAAACATTAGAGAACAATCCAGCGATTATTCACGGTGGACCATTCGCAAATATTGCGCACGGATGTAACTCAATCTTAGCGACAAAAACTGCGTTAAAATTCGCTGATTATGTAATTACAGAAGCTGGATTCGGAGCGGACTTAGGAGCTGAGAAATTCTTAAACATTAAATGTCGTAAAGCAGGTCTTAAACCAAAAGCTGCTGTCGTAGTAGCAACAGTTAAAGCATTAAAACTACACGGTGACATTGAAGAAAAAGACCTAAAAGAAGAAAACTTAGAAGCATTAGCTAAAGGTGTTCAAAACTTAGAAAAACACATCGAAAACTTACGTAAATTTAATTTACCTATAGTAGTAGCTCTAAATGTCTTTGTTACTGATACAGAAAAAGAATTAGCATTCTTAGAAAACTGGGCTAAAGAACAAGGCGTAGAATTTTCTCGTACAGAAGTATGGGAAAAAGGTGGTCTTGGTGGAGTAGACCTAGCAGAAAAAGTAGTAAAAGCTGTAGAAGGAAATGACAAGGAACTACAATTACTATACAAAGATGAAGCTTCAATTACTGAAAAAATTGAAACGGTATGTCGTGAAATTTACGGGGCTGATGGAGTTAACTTCTCTGATGAAGTTAAAGCTGAGATTGAAAGAATCGAAAGACTTGGATTCAAGCATCTACCAGTATGTATGGCGAAAACTCCAGCTTCATTAACAGATAATGCGAAAATCAAAGGTCGTCCTACAGGATTTAATATTACTATCAACGATGTTAAATTACGTAGTGGTGCAGGATTTGTAGTAGCTTATGCGAATAAAGTATTAACAATGCCAGGACTTCCAAAAGTACCAAGTGCATTAAATATCGACATTGATGAAGAAACGGAAACAATTATTGGGATTTTCTAGTAGCATATTCCTAAAAAAGTAAAGAGTTAGACTTGTCTAGCTCTTTACTTTTTAAGGAAAAATATAGTGTATTAAAGAATTTTTATACATGTAACTAATGTAAATGAAAAAATAAAAAATAACTATAGACTTATTTATTATTTGGGTTATAATATACTTGAGAAAGTATATATTGAGTTATTTTATGTTTATGTTAATGGGGATTTCCATTAATATTTATAGAAGAATTAAGATAGGAGGAAATGTAAATGATAAGAAACGAGAAAACTTACGGTTTTTTCAGAAAAACTAAAAAATATGGTCTAATTGGTTGTATAAGTTTTTGTGGAATTTTGGTATATGGACTAACTGATAACAACCAAATAGTAAATAAGGAGGCACAAGCCGCAGTTGTTAAAGGTGGAGCTGATATTGTGGATGCAGATGTTCACAATAAAGAGACTAGCGGTGTGGCTATGACCTATACTAGTTTTGATAGCAATGGATCAAAACAGGTTGCTTCAGGTAGTGGAGTATTTGTCGCACCGAATGTTATGGTGACAGTTGCTCATAATTATTTAGATAAAGACAAAGCTTCTGGATCGGGTTATGTTCGTGGAGGTAATAGTGCCCAAAGCTATGTTGTTATGAACTCTGATACGGAAAAACGTAACAATACACCAGCGAATGGAACTAGTGATATCATACCAAAAGGAAATATTCATTACTATAATCAGAAAGAATTTGCTAAATCTTATGAAAATGATTTAGCAGCTGTAGTTACAGAACGACCTGTAGAGGCGATGACAAATGGTGAAGATAAACCCCGTGAACTTGGTGTTGCTAGTCAAGGTGATAATATTACTTTGGTAGGTTATCCGAATGATTTCTCTTCGAAAAGATTGTCAGAAGCAACGAAAGCAAGATTAAAAGATGGAAAAATGTATAAAATCTCAGGGACACTATCAAGCCTAAATACAACTACTGGTGACGGTACTTATAATACGAGTGCTTTAGGTGGATTTTCAGGAGGGCCGATTTTTAATGATAAAGGTGAAGTTGTAGGTATTCATCAACACGGTACAAATACGGACGCAGGAACTGACGCCGAGCAGCATGGAGGAGGTTTATTTTTCACTGATAAACATAGAGCTTGGATAAACAAGATAATAGAAGAACATGGTATCAAAGGTTGGTTTGTTAATGGGAACGATAAATATTATTATGATAACAACCATAGGGCGTTAGTGAGTACAGAGCGTGAAATAGATGGTGCTAGATCTGTCTCTTATACACATCTCCGAGCCCACGAGACATCTCAGGAT
>CAMYEU010000077.1 GCA_947254465.1 uncultured Gemella sp.
CCACTATAGTATCAGCAGCTTTTTCCATGTGTTCTAAACAGCTAAACTCATATTGTCCATGAAAATTCTCCCCGCCAACAAAAATATTTGGCGTTGGAATTCCCATATATGAAATTTTAGAACCATCTGTCCCACCTCGAATTGGAATAATAATAGGTGTTACCCCCACATTTTTAATAGCTTGCTCTGCTACATCAACACAACGCTTATCTTTTTTGATTACATCTCCCATATTATAATATTGATCAAATAAATCGTACTCAACAACATTACCATATTTTTCATTAATCTTAGCAGCTACTTCTTCAGCAAATTTCTTACGAGCTTCAAATTTTTCTTTATCGTGATCTCGAATTATATAAACCATCTCTGCTTCTTCAATTCTAGCTTGCATATTATGTAATAAATAAAATCCTTCATATCCTTCTGTATGCTCAGGAACTTCTCTTTCTGGGAATAACGAAGCTATTTCTGCAGCAATCGTATTGGCATTTTTCATTTTACCTTTTGCAGTACCAGGATGAACACTTATACCTGTAATTTTATAAGTAATTTGTGCAGCATTAAAGCTTTCGTATTCTAGTTCACCAAGAACTCCACCATCCATAGTGAACGCATAATCTGTTGCAAATCCTTTAGCATCGAAATGATCAGCTCCACGACCTATTTCTTCATCAGGACCAAATGCAATGCGAATATCACCATGTTCAATTTCTGGATGTTCACTTAAATACTTAATAGCTTCCACTATTTCAGTAATTCCAGCTTTATCGTCCGCACCTAGTAAAGTTGTACCATCTGTAGTGATTAATGTTAAATCTTTATAGTTACTTAAATTAGGAAACTCCGCTTTACTCATTACAATATCTAATTCTTTATTTAAAACGATGTCCTCACCATCATAATTTTCAATTACCTGTGGATTAATACCCTCAACATTAAAATCTGCAGTATCAACGTGAGAAATAAATCCTATCTTATCATACGGTTTATCCGTATTTGCAGGCAAGGTTGCTGTTAAAAACCAATTATCTTCATTTAATTCAATGTCACTAAGATTCAATTCCTCTAATTGCCTTTTTAGCATGCGTAAAAAATCTTTTTGCTCTGGAGTAGATGGAATCGTCGTACTAGCGGCATCAGATCTTGTTTTAAAGTTTACATATCCTAAGAAACGTTCTAACATAGTTTCATATTTCATTATTCTTCACCTCATTTGTATTTTCTTCTATTATAATATACTTTTTTATAAAATGTAAAGATTCTATATTTTTAATTTATAAATTAATCTATTAAATAGCACTTAATATATTATTTATGATACAATAACATATGTATTCTAATTTTGTATTAGAATTTAGTAAATATTTATTTTTAAGGAGAATTTTTCATGCAACAAGTTATGAATTACAAAGACACTAGGATTGAAAATTTCCATACTATTTATCCAAATCATATGAATAGACATGATACATTATTTGGAGGACAAACTCTATACTGGCTAGATGATGTACAAGGTCTAGTGATTCGCAGATATACTCATTTACCATTTTTTACAGCAAGTATTGATACATATCAATTTTTAGATGTTGTCCACAGACACGAGGCATTAATTATCGATAGTTATATATCAAGGGTTGGAACAAGAAGTGTTGAAATTTTCGCTGAATTAAGTGCATTTAACCATGAAACTAGACACACTCGTTTAGTTGGTATTTGTTTCTCAACATTCGCAATAAATAAAGAGACTGTTCTTGAAAAACCTTTACCTAAAGTTGAATACACAGATGAAATTTCAAAATTCGTAAGCTCTTCTTATGCAGACAGACAAAGTGGTAAACTTTCTGCTCGAGAATTCTGTAAAGAGTATCTAAAATATTACAATAAATAAAAAAGAAGTGAGATTTTTCTCACTTCTTTTTTATTTTATTAATCGATTGAGTAAAGTAATTCTAATACTTTTTCTTCAAATTTAACTAATTTTTCTTTAGCAACTTCTTTATCTGCATCTTTAACGTAGATATAAAGTTTTACTTTAGGTTCTGTTCCACTTGGACGTAATGTATACCAAGATTCGTCTGAATAACTGAATTTAACAGCATCCGTTTTTTCAATTTCAATAGCCTTTTCTTCACCTGTAGCTACTGTTTTCTCTTTTTGAACTAAGTAGTCAGTAATCGCTACTACTTCACTTCCTGCAATTTCACGAGCAAAGATTTCACGATATTTTTCCATCATACGTTTAATTCTTTGAGCACCTGCTGCACCTTCTAAAACGATTGAGATAGTTTTATCTAAATAGTACCCGTATTTTTCATAGAAACCATCAAGTACATCTACTAATGTTTTCCCTTGTTTTTTATAGAATGCTACTGCTTCTACTAATAACATAGCGATAGTTACACCATCTTTATCACGCAAGAAAGTACCAACATTATATCCAATGCTTTCTTCATATCCCATTACATAGTTTTTCTCACCTGTAATATCCCATTCATTTGGTAAAGCACAGATGTTTTTAAATCCAGTAAGAACATCAATTACTTCTACTCCGTATTCTTTACATAATGGTTCTACCATTTTAGATGTTACGATAGATTTAACTAATACTGGGTTTTCTGGTAGTTTGTTTTGTTTTGCAAGATTTTCAATTACATATTGAACTAATACTGCACCAGCTTGGTTACCATTAAGAGAAACTACTTCTCCATTATGAATTACTTCTACAGCAAGACGGTCACAGTCAGGGTCAGTTGCAATGATTACATCAGCATTAACTTCTTTAGCTAATTTTTCACCGTATTCGAATGCTGCAGTATCCTCTGGGTTTGGATATTCAATTGTTGGGAATGTTCCATCAGGATCTTTTTGTTCTTCAACAACATGAACATTTTTGAATCCACGACGTGCAAGAACTGTTGTTACAGCTTTATATCCCGCACCGTTAAGTGGTGTATATACTACAGAAATATCTTTATCAATGTTTTCATCGTTAATAGCACAATTTAAAGATTCTTTATAGAATTCTTCATCAATTTCTTCTCCAATATATACTAATAACCCTTTTTCTTTAGCTTCTTCTTCTGTTAAAGTAACATAGTTATCGAAGATATCCATTGAGTTAATATACTCTAAAACTTTATCACTTATATCAGATTTAATTTGAGATCCTTCTTGCCAATAAACTTTATATCCATTGTATTCTTTAGGATTGTGACTTGCTGTAATGTTAATACCACTAGCTGTTCCTAAATAACGAACTGCAAATGATAATTCTGGAGTTGGACGTAAGTCCTCAAATAAATATGCCTTAACTCCATTACTAGCCATTACTAATGCTGCTAATTTTGCAAATTCTTTTGAGAAAAGACGTGGGTCGTGAGCAATAGCAATACCTTTTTCTTGTAATCCATTGTCGATAATAGTTTGTGCTAGTGCTTTTGTAGCACGAGCAATAATGAATCTATTCATTCTATTAGAACCCATTCCTACTTTACCACGTAATCCTGCAGTTCCAAATTCTAATTCTTTATAAAATCTATCTTCTTTTTCAACTTCATCATTAGCTACATTTTTTAATTGAAGTTTTTCTTCTTCTGTTAAAGCTGAGCTATTTAACCATTTTTCATATAATTCTTGATAGTTACTCATATTATATTACCTCTAAATTCCTAATTTTATGCTAAACCTAAAGCAATTTCCATCATTTTCGTAAATGCTGTTTGTCTTTCTTCTGGAGTAGTTTCTTCTCCAGTTACTAATGAATCACTTACTGTTAAAATTGTTAAAGCATTAACACCTGCAGCGATTGCATTAGCATATAATGCTGCACTTTCCATTTCAACAGCTAAAACTCCCATTTTAATCCAGTTTTCCATAGCTTTTTCGTCAGCATTGTAGAAAATCTCACTACATAAAATATTACCAACGTGTACTGCTTGACCCATTTCTTGAGCTCTGTTGTAAGCTTTTAATAATAAGTCAAATGATGCAGTTAAACTGTAGTTTCCTGGAATGTTATATTGGTGCATGTAGTTTGAGTTTGTTGAAGATCCCATTCCTAAAATTACATCATATAATTTTACTTCCGGTTGTAGTGCTCCACATGTTCCAATTCTAATTAAATTCTTAACCCCAAAAGTGTGGATTAATTCATAAGAATAAATACCGATACTAGCTGGTCCCATACCTGTTCCCATTACAGAAATCTTTTTACCTTTATATGTTCCAGTATATCCTAGCATACCACGCACTTCATTAAAACAAACTGCATCTTCTAAAAATGTTTCTGCAATAAATTTCGCTCTTAAAGGATCCCCTGGCAAAAGAATCGTTTCAGCGATTTCTACTCCATTTGGTTTAATATGTGGTGTTTGTTTATGTGACATCAGTTAGTCCCCCTGTAAATATATTAATAACTTTATTATACCTTTTTTTCTCACCTTAAACAAGGGATATTAAAAAAATAATTATCTATATTTTCTATTAAATATTCTGAAAATAATAAGTTTATTTTATCGTTACAAGTCACATTTTAAGCAACATTACTCATCTCCACTATATTTTAACCTCCAAAATAATAGAATTATATTAATTATTTTTAGAAAATAATTAATACTTTATTTTATCGTTTTCATAACTTTTTATAATATTTCTTTATCTTATTAACCATATTTTATTGAAAAATAATTATATAAAAATTGAATATTAATAGTATTTTAAGCTATTTTGTTATATAATTAGTGTTATAAAAAAAATAAATTAGAAAGAGGTTTTTTTATGTTACAATTAGCTGTCTTTTTACCAGTAATTGCGATGTTTTTCGTACCTTTTTTAAGGAAAAACTTCAAAACCATCCATACTGGAAAATTTGTTATAGTTGTACCATTAATACTGTTTGGGTATTTTATTTCAAATCTTAAGTATATCTATTCAGGTGGAACAATCTATAAGAAACTAGCATTTGTTCCTAACGTAGGACTTGATATCAACCTAAATCTTGATGGTTTATCACTTCTATTCTCATTACTAATTACAGGAATTGGTACTCTGGTAATACTATATTCATGTTACTATATGAGTATTACAGATGAAAAATTACATAAATTTTACATATTTTTACTAATATTCATGTCTGCCATGTTAGGCGTGGTTTTATCTGACAACATGCTTAGTATGTACATGTTCTGGGAGATGACATCTGTTTCTTCTTTCCTATTAATTAGTTATTGGCACGAAAATGATGCATCTAGAAAAGGTGCTCTAAAATCATTGATTATTACTGTCTTTGGTGGAGTCCTAATGCTAGCAGGAATTTTCGTTTTAAATAATATTACTGGAAGTTTTAATGTTAGTGAAATTATAGAATTTACTAAAAATCATGGATATAACAATAAGTATGTAATAGCGATGATTCTTATAATATTCGGTGCTTTTACAAAATCAGCACAGTTTCCATTCCATATTTGGTTACCTGATGCGATGGCTGCACCTACACCAATCAGTAGTTACCTTCACTCAGCTACAATGGTTAAAGCCGGAATCTATCTATTACTAAGAATTGGAATTGTATTCTCATTTACTTCTTCATTTGGTAATATTCTTATCATTTTTGGGACTATTACTATGTTAATAGGTTCTATTTCTGCAATATTTCTAAAAGATTTAAAAGGAATTCTTGCATATTCAACTATTAGTCAACTTGGTATGATGACTCTTATGATAGGTATAGCTAACCTTGGCCTATACAACGATAATCACTACGTTTATACATTCGCATTCTATGCAGTATGTTTCCATATTATTAACCATGCAGCATTTAAAGCAAGTTTATTTATGATTACTGGTATTATCGATCATTCATTCCATTCACGTGATATTGAAAAACTTCGTGGTATTAAAAGATATATGCCACTTAGCTTTATATTAAGTATTATCGCTGGGTTCTCTATGGCAGGAATCCCGCCTTTAAGTGGATTCTACTCAAAAGAATATTTCTTAACGGTAGTTTATGGATTAACGCAATCAAGCATGCTATATATAGTTATCGTAATAGCTGTAGTTATTGGAGCTTTAGGAACTGCTATTTATTCATTAATATTAGCATTCAAACCATTCTTAGGTAAATTCGACAATTCTATAATGGGGACTAAGAAATTACATCTTCCAAGTAATGGTATCTTTATATCCCCAATAATACTTGTAGTCTTTGTGATTATTAACACTTTTATAAAAGATTACATAGTTATTCCAGCTCAACAAGCTGCCCTTGCTACAAAAATAACTAATAACGAAGTAATATCTCATGTTCATCATAATAGTTTCTTCTCAAGTGAACTTCTTACTTCTATTGTTGTTATTATTACAAGTTTTGCAATCTACAAATTGTATGCTAATGGAAATGGAATTTATAGTATAAACCCTGCTATTATTTCTATTCACGGAGCATATAATAACTTAGGTAACTTATTACACAAAGTAAGTGGTACACTCCATGATACATTTGTTACAAACCAACTTAGAAGAAATATGAGTTATATCTTTGTAGTGTTATCAGCAACTATTATTGGTGGTTACTTTGCAATTGGTAGACCTATGTTGATTAATAACTTCTCAACAATTCACTACATGAATATTTTCATAGGACTATGTATAGTCGTGTGCTGTGTCGCTCTAACTACAGTCTATAATAGACTAGTGCTTATTATCCTTTCTTCTGGAATTGGATTTATGATGACTGCTCTATATGTTACATTTAGAGCACCAGACTTAGCAATGACACAATTTGTAATTGAATCAATTTCTACTATTATTTTCTTAATAGCATTCATTCTATTAACTGATAAAACAAAACAAGTAGAAAAACAAAGTTTTAAACTTACTAATGCAATAATTGCAACACTAACTGGTATTAGTTTTACAATCGTAGGATTAGTAGCATATGCATATAAAAATCCATCAGAAATTAGTCAATTCTATTTTGATAATGTTGTCGCATCTGGTGGTGGAAACATAGTAAATGTTATTATCGTAGATTTTAGGGGATTTGATACCCTATTTGAAATCACCGTTATGACAATGGTAGCATTAATCATCTATGCTATGTTTAAAATAATTAAACGAGGAGGACCAAAAGATGAAAACTAATGATGTAATTTTAAAATCATTATCTGCTATTATTTCAGGATGTATATTTTTACTTTCTCTTAGTTTGTACTTTGGTGGTCACTTCCTTCCTGGTGGTGGTTTCGTTGGAGGACTTCTTTGTACAATGGCATTAGCTCTGGCAATGTTTACATATGGAATAGATAGAGTCAATAAACTACTTCCTATTAATTATGTATATGTAACTGCTATTGGATTACTTTTTTCCATTGGTACGGCATTTAGTGGTGTTGTAGTCGGAAAGAATTTCTTCAAACATCATTTCACTCACATTCACGTTCCAATAATGGGAGAAATGGAATTACACACAGCTGCAATATTCGACTTAGGTGTATATTTTGTAGTTGTTGGAGTTCTTATGTCAGTAATTTTAGCTTTCGGAAAGGATGGTAACTGTCTCTTATACACATCTCCGAGCCCACGAGACATCTCAGGATCTCGT
>CAMYEU010000078.1 GCA_947254465.1 uncultured Gemella sp.
ACGAGATCCTGAGATGTCTCGTGGGCTCGGAGATGTGTATAAGAGACAGGGTATGTACACTCCAGAAAGTACCTTCCAAACAGTTATGAATATTGCTACACCAATTATTCTACTTTCATTAGGAGTAATTATGCCTTACTTGGCTAAAAAATATAACAAATAATTATCTAAGCTTTTCATAAGAAAATTACCTACTGAGTTTTTTATAGATACTCAGTAGGTTTCTTATTGCTAATAAGATATGGATTTCATTTTTAGTACTATATTAATCTAATATTTTTATTTAAATTATTAAATAAAAATCTCCAGTCTTATACTATAAAATAAAGAAGAGAAACTCTCTATTGTGTTTCTCTTCTCTTATGTTATTCTAAACCTTCTACATAGCTATATGCACTTTGGGCAGCTATAGCTCCATCAGATGCAGCTGTAATTACTTGACGGATTTCTTTTTCACGTACATCTCCAGCCGCAAAAATACCTGGTACTGATGTTGATAATTTTTCATTAGTTGGAATATATCCAGCTTCATTTGTGATTCCTAAATCTCTGAAATCTTGTGTTTGTGGTAACATTCCAACGTAAATGAATACTCCATCAGCAGGGATTGAACTTTCTTCACCAGTTTTTACATTTCTAATTTCAATTGAAGAAACTTTTCTTTCTCCTTTGATTCCATAAGCAACACTATCCCAAACAAATTCGATATTTTCTTTTGCAAATGCTCTATCTTGTAGAATTTTTTGAGCACGTAGTTCATCACGTCTGTGAACAATAGTTACCTTAGCAGCTAAGTTAGATAAGTATAAAGCTTCTTCTACAGCTGAATCTCCTCCACCTATTACTACTACTTCTTTATTTCTAAAGAATGCTCCATCACAAACTGCACAGTAACTTACACCTTTTCCTGAAAATTGTTCTTCTCCTGGAACATCTAAGTTTTTGTGTTCCGAACCTGTTGCAATAATAATTGATTTAGCTAAATATTCTTTTTCACCCGCTACTACATACTTAAGATTATCTCTAACTCCTACTTCTGTAATATTTCCAAAGCCAAATTCTGTACCGAATTTTTTAGAGTGTTCGAACATTTTCTCTGATAGTTCAGGTCCTGTAACCATTTCGTATCCAGTATAGTTTTCAATTTCTTCAGTTGATAACATTTGACCACCTGGATATTTTCTTTCTAACATCAATACTGACATATTTGCACGTGATGCGTAGATTGAAGCTGTCATACCTGCTGGACCAGCTCCAACGATAATTAAGTCATAAATTTTTTCTGACATATTTTCCACCTTCTCTTTTATGATTCACTATACAAAATCTTTTTATTTTTGAACTTTGTATTAAGCACTACTAAGTATACCAAACTTCCTATAACAAATACTAGCGAAAGGACTTGAGAAACTCTTAAGCTTCCAAGATATAGTGAATCTGTTCTCATTCCTTCTACGATGAATCTCTCTACACCGTATAAGATTAAGTATGCAGCAAAAACTTCACTTTGTGCTAATTTATTTCTTATTAGTAGAAGGATTACTAGTGCGATAAAACACCATAAACTTTCATATAAGAATGTAGGTTGACGATACGCTCCATCAATATACATATTTTCTATAATAAAATCTGGAATGAATCTATCATGTAAATATTGTTTTGTAACTATTTCTCCGTATGCTTCATGGTTGAAAAAGTTCCCCCAACGACCTAACATTTGTCCTACTAGTAAACTCGGAGCAATTATATCTAATAGTTTAATTATTTTTATTCCTCTCCTTCTCGCAAAGAAGTATAAGACTATAAATCCACCGATTAAACCACCGTAAATTGCTATCCCACCGTCCCAAATGGCTATCATACTTGCAAAATCACCTTTATAATAATCCCATCTAAATATTACATAATATGCACGTGCAAAGATAAATGCGATTGGCAAGGCAATAAGTAATAAATCTAGCATAGTGTCTTTCTTTAAACCACGTTTTGTAGCCTCCTTATCAGCAAGATAATAAGCACAAAAAACAGTAGTTGCTATAATAATTCCATACCAATATACCGGTTTTGTAAACAAATGAAAGGCAATTGGATCTAAGTAACCTAATATCATATTACTCCACCCCATTATTCATATTTTTTCTTTTAATTTCATCAGCTAATTTTGTTGTAAATTCCTTAGCTGTGTTTATTCCCATTTGATTTAACCTATAATTCATTGCCGCTGATTCTATAATAATCGCAACATTTCGTCCAGGTCTAACAGGAATTGTTTTCTTCTCAATCTTCGAATTTAAAATTTCTTTACTTTCATTTCCAAGACCAATTCGATCATATTGTTTTTGTTCATTCCATGTTTCCAGATGTATATTTAATTGTAATCTTTTATCGCTACGTACTGCTCCTGTACCAAATAATGTCATTACATTAATAATTCCTAATCCACGAATTTCTAATAAATGTTTGATTAAAGTAGATTCACAACTCCCAATTAAGAAGCCTTTTTCTAATTCTCTAATATCTACCCTATCATCAGCTATAAGACGATGCCCACGTTTTATTAGTTCTAGTGCTATCTCACTCTTACCGATACCACTTTCCCCTGTGATTAATACACCAATTCCATATACCTCAATAAACACACCATGTACTGACGTTGTGGGTGCGAATACTTTTCGAAGATAGTTAGAAATATTTCCCATAAGTTTAGTAGTATCTTGATTACATCTCAATACAGGCGTATCATATCTATCTGCTGCCTCTTTCAATTCTTTTGGGACTTCTAAATGTCGAGATACTATGATACAAGGAGTCACACGTGTACATAACATACGCATTCTTGACTTTTTCTCAATATCTGGTATTAATTTAAAAAACGATAATTCGCTTGTCCCTAGAATTTGGATTCTTTTTGGTGAATAGTGAGAGAAATATCCTGCAAGTTGCAATGCTGGACGAGATAATTCATCTGTTGTTATTATCCTATCTAGACCTTTTTCTCCGCTTACTACTTCTAAGTTTAACTTTTCAGCAAGCTCTCTTGTTGTAATTTTTGGCATATTTATTTTTCCTTTTATTTATTTTTAAATGTTTTAATTATTATTGTTCTCTCATTAGTATTAAATATAAAATTAAAAAGCTTTATTGTTATCACTAAACAAATTGCTGTCCAAAATGAGACTAATTCAAAATGTGGTGATAATAAATATGAGACTAAGTATACTAATAACGCCCTCACTAATAATGAAAATAGTCCGAAACTAAATATTGTTATTATTACAGTTACTAATAATAATGGTCGAATTAGTGTGAATAATATTGTAATAAGCAAAGCTCCAAAGAAACCATATATTGGGTGATCAATTTTTAATCTTCCTTGTGTCAATCCTGCAAATGCTATTACGACTAAGGTATTTATAATAATCTTTTTCAAAAAGGGCCAATATATTGCTTTAAATGTATTCATATATTTCCTTTCGATTTCTATTTTATATAAATTAGAAAGTGAGAAACAATTTTCCTCACTTTCTCAAAACATATTTTTTGTAATTATTTAGAAAACTCTTCTGTAATTTGAGGAACTACTTGTTTTTTACGAGATACAACACCTTCTAGTGTCATAAAGTCATTTTCTAGAGTTTTTCCAAATGCCGCTGCTACTTTATCTTGTTTTTCACCTAATACTAATACTTCTGAATCTGAAGTTAAGATATTAGTGATTACAAATACATATGCTGCTAATCCTTTTGAAGAAAGTTCTGCATTAATTGCTGCTTCTAATTCTTCTTTTCTGTCAGCTACTTCATTAGCATCTACTGTGTTGATTTGAGCAACTACAAGTTTATCTGCTCCTAAAACGAATTCTTTAGCATCTAAAGAAATTAGAGTTTCAGCTGTTTTATCAGTTGTTGATGCTCCAGCTTTAAGCATAGCAAGACCATATTCTTCTAAGTTAACTTCAGCAATTTTAGCTAATTCTTCAGCTGCTACTTTATCTTGTAAAGTACAAGTTGGTGATTTAAATAATAATGAATCAGAGATAATTGCTGATAACATTAATCCTGCTATTTTTTTATCAATATTAACATTTTGTTCTTCATAGATTTTTTTTAGGATTGTAGCTGTACATCCTAGTGGCTCAGCACGGTAGTATAATGGTGCTGCTGTTTCAAAGTTAGCAATACGGTGGTGATCGATTACTTCACGAATAACAGCTTTTTCGATTCCATTAGCTGATTGTTGGAATTCATTGTGGTCAACTAAGATTACGTGTTGTCCTTCTTCTACTTCTTCTACTAAACGTGGTAAACTTACGTTAAAGTACTCTAAAGCGTATTTAGTTTCATCATTGATTTCACCAAGTCTTACAGCTTCTGTATCCATTCCTTGAATTCTTTTTAAGTTATTATATACGATACTTGAACAAATTGTATCAGTATCTGGATTTTTGTGTCCGAAAATTAAAATGTTTGTCATTTTCTAACTCCTTATGATTATTTATACTTACTTATTATTTTACCTTTTTTTAGTAATTATTTCAAACTTATTTTGAAAATTACAGGCTTTTTTTCGCTAGACTTAAATCTACATGGCAATAACCTGTAGGGTTCTTCTCTAGGTATTTTTGATGATATTCTTCTGCATCAATATAGTTATTTACCGCTTCTACTTCTACAGCAATTTTTTTAGTGTAATTTTTTTGAAGTTCTTCTATAAATTTAACTGCTTCTTCTCTTGTTTCTTCGTCGACATAGTAAATTCCCGTTCTATATTGACGACCTCTGTCTCCACCTTGTTTATTAATACTTACTGGATCGATGATTCTAAAGTAGTGACGTAGTACATCATTTAACGGGAGTACTGAATTATCATATTTTAAGTAGATAACCTCTGCATGGTCTGTTGCTTTAATTTGTTGATAAGTAGTTTCTGCAGTTTGTCCATTACTGTATCCAACTTTTGTAGTAATTACTCCATCAAGTTGTGCAAAATAACCTTCCACACCCCAGAAACATCCTCCTGCTAGATAAATTTCTTTTTCCATAGTGTTAACCTCTCAATCTTTATTCAATCTTCTTAATTAAGTACCTACAATTATACTATAAAACACTTTCTTTTTATATAATTCTGCTTAAATTATTAAGCTATATAATCATTATTCATCTTTTTTCTCTTCATACGCAAAATAAAAAAACAAGCACATTTTTGTACTTGTTTCTTATTTGATTTTATTAATATTTTAAAGTATCTATTATCTAAGTATCGTATTTCATATACCCTTTATTCTGTTGTATGTGTTTCTTCGAATACCCTATGTTCAACTTTATAATTATGGAAAATAGCATTAATTTCCGCACCGATAATTAATATATATCCTGTAATATATAGCCAAAGTATAAATGCCATAAATGCTCCGATTGTTCCATAGGTTTTAATATAACTTGAAAAATGATCAATATAGTATCCGAATAATTTACTGACTATTGTCCAAGATAATGTTGCGAATATCGCTCCTGGTAATATACTAATAGCTTTTAGTTTCAAGTTGGGTCCCATAGTATATAAGAACATGAAAACAAAGAATATAAAAAGTAATGGCAGTGTGTAATTTATTACCGACCATAAGTTATAGAATCCTTCATCTAGATTAAATTTATGGAAAAGGATGTATGTAAGTTGTTTTCCAAATACGATTAATGCCAATGCAAGAAACATACCTACTAAGAATAACGCTGTTAAGATTACACTGATTATTTTAGTAACAATCCATATTCTTCCATCACGAACTCTGAAAGCATTGTTAAATGCTATAATTATCCCATAAATACCACTAGAAGCCGACCACAGCGTGAATACAATCCCCACCGTGATAATCGTGTTATTCTTATTATTTAATACTTCTGAAATCATATCAAAAAGATAATCACCTAAATCCCCTGGTGCGTAGCTTTGAATTTTCTCTAATAAAAATTGCTGATCAATTTTAAAATATGGCGTCAAGGCCAAGGCTACAATTAACATTGGGAATAAAGATAAGATAAAATAATAACTTAAATTTGCAGAAAGCAATGATATTTCATCGTACATAAGACGATAATACATTTCTTTTACAAACTTTTTAATAGTTAATTTACCTTTTGGATTATCTTCATAAAATGAATAATTCTTTTCTGGTATAAACATAACTATAAAATAAATTTAGCTACTGTTTTAGCTGCTTTATAGTACATCGGTAATGAAGAAACAGATAATAAATTTAAATCTCCTATAGGAAACTTAGATTTTTCTGAAACAACATACCCTTTTTCTTCTAAATATTTTTTTGCTTCTTCTACTTTTGTACGTTCTTCTGAACTAAGATTTTCTTTTTTATGAAATACAGTAGCTGCTGCAATTGCTCCAACTCCTACAAGGCCTAATAATAATTTTTTACCCATTAATATCTCCTTTTAATTTAGTTTCAATTTTTGTCAATATAATACTATTTTAAACCATTTAATAAAACAAAGCAACAATTAATATATCTTTTAAAACTTTAATAATGATTTCTTTTTTATTATAAGTTATTTTTTTAATAATTTAGTCCATCCTAAAATCCGATATGGAAAATAGAATGGACCTAATTATTATTTAGATTTATTATTTTCTTCTAACTGCTGTGTTATTTGTTTGTCATAATAATCATTTAAGTTTTTTATTGTATACATTTTATTTATATATATTCCTACAATACTAAACAAAACTGTAATAACTAGTAACGTAACCAGTAAGGAGGCTACTATAGCATTTGCACTTTTATGTTTCTTTTTAGTTCTCATAAATCTAATTCCCCTCCTCGGTAGCGTCTACTGGTTTAATTTTTTCTATTTCTTCATTTTTATTATCTTGATTCTCTTTTTCTTTCCGTACTTTCTCTTCTTTTTCTTTTTCTTCTTCGGCTTTTTCTTTCTCAGTTTTTTCATTTTTCAGTTTTAGCAACATTTCTCGATGATGATTATTTTTATCAACAATAATAATATGAATAGTTTCATCATCTACTGATAATGAATAACCACTAATATGCTTAAGTAGGAGAATATAGCCGGCAAAGTCATTAGAATTTTTAAATTTATCCATATAAATCTGATTATCATTAAAATTTATTCTTATATCTTCTGAGCCATCTTTACTTGTCATTATAATATAATGTTTTTCTTGAGTGACTTTTGCACTATTGTTATATGTTTGCAAAATTTTTCTATGAGCTAAGGCATATTCATAATTAGAATAATCTAAAAATCTTTTAGAGGTGTTTATTGTAGTTTGTAATATTAACATAAGTAGTAGCGTCAGAATTACTAATAGAAATAAAGATACTGTCAATTCTAACAAGGTGAATCCTGGTTTATATTTAGCTATAACTAATTTTCTCACCAGTCTCTTCATCCTCAATCCTCGCTGAATTTTCATTTACACTTATGTAATAATTATTTCTTCTTGTAGTAAAACTTTTATCTTTATAGTGACTACAAATCTCCTCATACAATATTTCCCTCATTTCTAACTCTTTTTCAATCCTATATAGATTAGAATCTGTCTCTTATACACATCTGACGCTGCCGACGA
>CAMYEU010000079.1 GCA_947254465.1 uncultured Gemella sp.
ATCCTGAGATGTCTCGTGGGCTCGGAGATGTGTATAAGAGACAGGGTAGTAATAGGAGAGACTGCAGTAGTTGGGGATAATGTAACTATGTATCATGGAACTACATTAGGTGGAACTACTCTAGATCCTATAAAAAGGCATCCAACAATTGGGGATAATGTTATGATAGGAGCAGGAGCAAAAGTTTTAGGAAATATAACTATAGGAAAAAATTCTAAAATTGGAGCTAATGCAGTAGTAAAACATAGTGTTCCAGATGGAACGATAGTTTATGAAGCGAGACCGGTAGTAAGATATTTTGAAGAAGATAAGTAGAAGCTAGATTCCAAGTGGTTTTACTTGGAATTTAGTTTTTTCACATGTACAATATAGAGTATATCATAATTAAGAATAGAGGTGAAATTGATGACTAAGATAAAAAATCTAATTTTTGATTTAGATAATACTTTGTATGACTTTAGTAAAATATGGGAAAAATCAAATAAATTAATTTTTGAATATTTAAAATATGATAGTGTAGTGAGTTATGAAGAATTTTTTAGATTATATAAAAGTGTAAATAATGAGTTATTAGAAGAAGTACTCCAAGGAAATATGAAATTAGTAGAGCTTAGAAATAAGAGACTAATGCTAACTTTAGAAAAACTAGGAATTTTATTAACTGATGAAGACTGTAGATTTTATTATGAGAAACAATTTGAATTTATCTTGGAATCAATAAAACCTGATGAAGAGATAAACTCATGGATAAATAGATTGAGTAAAACATATAATATGATACTTTTGACGAATGGAAAGTCATATGAACAAAGGATGAAACTAAAAAAACTGGGATTAGAAAATGTATTTAAATTGTATATTTCAGGCGAAACATATATTAGTAAACCTAAAGAAAAAGCATTTATCAATGTCCTCGAGAAGGAGAACATAGTGGCTAGTGAAACTATGATGATTGGGGATTCTCTACATCACGATATAAATCCAGCAAACAAACTAGGAATGAAAACTTGTTTGGTAGAAAGAAAATGGCATTTTGATGATGAATTAAAAATTTATACAGGATATAAAGTTAAAAATATTAAACAGTTTTTCTTGGAATTAGAAGCTAATAAGTGCTAAAAAATATTATTATTTTTCTGAATATAACAAAAGTATAAAAAAAATAAGGTGCTAAATAAAGACTGTAATTATGATAAAATTACAGTCTTTATTGCGTTTTATGTAAATTTAAATGTTATATAAAAAGTAAAATAATTATTCTATATCTTAGATGGCGACGTTGATTGAAATCGTTTAATTTGTTATACTATTTATGAAAATAATTATAAAGGAGATAAAATTATGAAACGAAATAAATTTTTAGTCATCAGTATGGCGGCTGTATTATCATTGTCATTGGCAGGATGTTCATCAGCTTCGAATAGTACTTCGAGTAGCAGTAATGGAACTGTTGCAGTAAAAGAACTTAAGGGTGAAGAATTAAATAAAATTGAAAAGGATGATAAAGAAAAAGAAAAATATCTTGTAATTGATGTAAGAGATGCTAAAGAATATAAAGAAGGGCATGTAAAACACGCTATTAATATAGCTCTTTCTGATATTGAAAAACATGCAGATCACCTAAGTGCATGGAAAGATAAAGAAGTAGTGACAGTTTGTAATACTGGTAAGAAGAGCAAGGAAGCAGCAGACAAACTTGTGAAGGCAGGTTTTAAAAAAGTTTCTAATGCTCAAGGTGTAAAAGATTATAAGGATTATGAAATTGTTAAATTTACTACATTATTAGCAAGTGATTTCCAAGCTGCAATTGATAAAAAAGAAGGGGTATTTATCGATGTTCGTGAAGCAAAAGACTATGAAAAAGGTCATGTAGAAGGAGCTAAAAATATTGATGTTAAGAATATTGATAAGGATTTAGCAGCATTATTACCAGCTGATAAAAATGCACCAGTTTATACGTATTGCTATAGTGGTAACCGTTCATCTAAGGCTGCTCAAAAAGCTGTAGAATTAGGATATACAAATGTATATAATGCTTGGGATGGAACAAAAGAACATGAGTACAAATTTTAAAAAATGGTAAACTTTTGAAGTAAAGTCTAGTGAAAAATCAAAGTAGAAATTACTTTAAAAAAAAGTAAAAATAATATTATTTATTAGGAAAAATTCTATTTTTAAGTTATACTAATAAAAGACGAGGTTCTACATGAATTCACTATATATTTAAGTACCACCTTGTCTTTTATTAAATAAGGAGAGGAAGAAAATAAATGAAATTTAATAAATTTTTAGCTGTAAGTATGTCGGCGGTATTATCATTAACTTTAGTAGGATGTACAACTACTTCATCTGCAAAAGAATTGAAAGGTGAGGAGTTAAATAAAATCCAAAAAGATGACAAGGAAAAAGAAAATTACCTTGTTATAGATATTAGGGATGAAGCATCATATAAAGAAGGTCATCTTAAACACGCAATTAACATTCCATTATCTAAAATAGATAAGAGTATCGAAGAAATTAGAAAATGGAGAGAGAAAAAAGTAGTTGTTTATAGTGATAAGTCTGATAAAACTAAAGATGCTGTAGATAAACTTACAAAACAAGGTTTTAAAGATGTATCTGGAGCTCAAAATGTAAAAGATTTTAGCTATGAACTTGTAAAATATACATCATTGAGTGGAAGTAAATTCCAAGATGCTTTACTAGATACTGCAGCAAATAATGTATTTTTAGATGTAAGAGATAAAGCTGATTTTGAAAAAGGACATGGTGCAGGTGCTAAAAATATCGATATAAACAAATTAGATAGTTTACAGTCTATTTTACCAGAAAATAAAGAGGTTTCTATATATGTTTATAGTAATACTGGAAATAGTTCATCTGTAGTAGCTCAAAAACTAATTGACTTAGGATATAAAAATGTCTTTAATGCAATTGATGGAACTAAGGAATTTAGTTATAAATTTGAAATTGCTGACTGCTGTAAAGATCCAAGTGATACAGTAAAAGGTTCAGAGAAGCATGAAGGATATTGTGAAAACTGTAAAGAAGGACATGATGAGCATAAAGGACATGAAGGACATAATCACTCTTCAGATAAGAAAGATGCTCATTCTGGACATAATCATTAATATATAAGGCAAAAGGGGGACTCGAAATAGCAATTTTAATTAGAGATTTTGTGGTTGAGTTTCCTTTTTTTTGTATAAAAAATATTAAATATAGATAGGTTTAAACATTTTACATAAAAGGAAAAATTCAGAGATGAAAAATAAAATAATATTTTTTACAAGAGTACCTAAGGTAGGTACAACCAAAACAAGGTTGTATGATTTTGTGTCTCCGGATACAGCTGTAGAAATTCAAAAAAAATTAATGAAAAAAAACTATAGTGTTTTAAAAGCAAGTGGGGAAGAAATAGTAATCTACCACGATGGTCAAAGTATAGATGATAAAAAGATGGAGAATATTCTAGAAAATAGAGAATTTTCTTATCAAGTGGGTGAAACACTCGGTGATAAAATGTATAATGCAATTAAAGATGAGTTAAAAACCAGTGATAAGGTGATTTTACTAGGTTCAGATATCCATAATCTGCAAAAAAATATTATTACTACTGCATTTGAAAAATTAGATAAGCATGATGTTGTTATAAATCCAAGTGTTGATGGAGGATATTTTTTAATAGGAATGAAAAAAGCTATTAAAGAAGTTTTCAATCTTCCAAGTTACGGAGATAACACTGTTTTAGAAAATTTACTTGATATTTGTAATGAACAAAATTTGAGTTATTATTTAGGCGAAGCCGGCTTAGATATTGATACGAAAGAAGATCTTCTGTTAGCAGAAACAGGTTATAGTAATATTAAGTTATTAGGAGCAGGAGAGTATAATATTAATTTTACCTTTGATGAAGGAGATTTGAAAAAGGTTCTTAGAATAAATATGAAGAGTCAGATGAATCTTGAAAATCAAATAGAATATGAATATGAAACTTTGCAATTGTTGAAAGATAGTGGAGTTACTCCAAAGCCGTACGATGTAGTAACAGAAACAAACTTATTGCCGTATAAATATTTAACAATGGAATTCCTAAACGGAAGACCTCTTAATTACAAAATAGATATGGAAATTGGTGCGTATTTATTAAGTACAGTTCATAATACAAAATACGGTGAAAATAATTTGATAAATGCTTCTAATCCATTTCAGTTGATGTTTGATGAATGTAAACAGATGTCTAGAGAGTATTTAGCTTGGGAGAAGGCAGACAAAAAGGTTAGTAACTATATCAAAATCTTTTTAGAAAAATGTCAAACACTTATTCCAGAAGAATATACTATAGCTAATCCGTGTATTATTAATACAGAATTAAATTCAGGAAATTTCCTAATAGGAGAGAGAAAAGAAGATAGCTATGTTATCGATTGGGAAAAGGCATTAATTGGTGAATGTGAACAAGATTTAGCACATTTCCTAGCCCCGACAACGACATTTTGGAAAACTGATATTATTTTATCAGAAAATGAAATTAATAAGTTTTTAGAAGAATATAATAATTATAGAAATTTTGATAGAGAAAGATTTGAGAGATATTTAATATTTAATTGTCTAAGAGGAGTTACTTGGTGTAGTATGGCATTTAGGCAGTATAGTGAAAATGATAAAATGCTGATGGATGAAACTACATTTAAGAAAATCGCTTCATATATAGAATTAGAGTTTTTAGAGAAAGTATCAGCATATTTTAAATAGGAGGAGAGTAATGACTGAGTTTATTCAAAGTTTTGGTGTCTTAGCACCGATAATTTATGTATTAATGTTTATGTTCTTACCGGTATTTTTCTTTCCAGTTCCGATACTTGCTGTTGCTGGAGGAGTAGCGTTTGGTTTTGTAGAAGGAAGTTTACTAACTTTCGTTGGAGCGTCATTAAATTGTTATATTATGTTTGTAATATCACGTCGTTTCGGTCGTGAATGGGTGAAAAACTACCTTAAGAAAAAAATGACACCTAAGCAACACGATAGAATTTTTAATGTTAGTGATGAAAAACTAATGATGAGTTTAGTAATACTGAGACTAATACCTTTAGTACCATATAATATGATAAACTACGGATATGGTTTAACTAATATCAGTTTATCAAAATATATGATAGCGAGCGTACTTGGTATCATCCCTGGAACAGTAGTATTCTTAAACTTCGGAGCTACTAGTACAAATATCTTCAGTAAAGAATTTTTAATTGCTTCATTATTAGTAATTTTATTAACTGTAGGTTCTATCTATTTATCTAAGTTAGTAGAAAAAAGAGAACAGCAAAAGAAAGCAGAAAACAACTAAAAATAGAACTCTCAAGATTGCTAGAATTCTTGAGAGTTATTTTTTTATACATGTATTATTTTAATTTCTCCGAATGTTACCGAACCATTTAAGATAATCTTCACATCTTTATCGATACTATTAATATACTTTGGAACTCTAGATAAAATATTATTTGTATTATTTTCAACAGACCATTCTTTTGGTACATATAACTTTAAATCTCCAAAGGTAACTGAGACATTAAGTTCAAAGTTTTTAATAGGATAAGTATCTAATTTTTCAAAATAAATAGTAGTAGTTCCAAATGTTGTAGAAGTAGAAAAAGAATCTGATTTAGTTATGTCAATATATTGAGTATTTTCCCCAAATGTTACATCAGAGTAATCATAACCATTTTCAATCTTTTGATGTCTTTTTCTTCGATAAAATTTTCTAATTTCGCTATATTTATATCTTCTAGGAATAATCATAGAAATACCTAGACTAAGGAAAATAGCAACAAAGAATATTTTTCCACCTGATATATCCGCAAAGTGATAATTTTTATTGTATACATAGAATAATAATGCTAGAGGGAATATTGTTCCAAATGAATCAAAATCCATTAAACCTCGGATTGCGAAAAATCCTAGTACAACAGTACATATAGTTAGAAAGATTGATCCATTTGGGAAAATACTAAATCCATCAAGTAAAGTAGTTAATGCAAGGATTATAAAGAATAACCCAATAAAACTTCTTCTCATTTATTTTTACCTCATTTCTTTTAATTTATCTTTTAATATTTTGTAGTAATGTCTTGAAATATGGACTTGCTTCTTTGAATTAGAAAAAGAAGCGGTGCTCGAGCCAGAAAAAGATTTTTCTAGTGAATAAATTGCTTTTGTATTTATTATTGAACTCTTAGAAATTCGACAATAGTAAAAAGGAATAAGTCGCTCTAATTCATATAATTTGAATTTTACTTCAAAAAATTCATCGGTAGTATGAGCATAGACTTTATTATCATCTGTTTCAAAGAATAAAATAGATTCTAGAGGGATAAAATATTCAGAATCACCTTTGTAGAAAATTATTTTTTGAGAGTTTACTATAGCTTTTTCAACTAATTCTTTAATTAAGATGACATCATTATTTAAGTCTGGTGTCTTAATAACTAGTTCAATTTCTTTAAGATTCGAGTCTAGTTCGATATTAATTTTCATATTGTCTCCTCTCTATGATTTGTAATTATATTATACGCTATTTAGTCATAAAACTTAATAGTTTTTAAGTAAGTGGTAAAAAACTAAAACTAAGTGGTAGAAATTTCTTTTTTTAGTAAAAATCATAATTTAAATACTTGTATACGTTAACAAATCACCTTGATTTTTTTTGATATTTAGTATATAATATAGACATATATGGGAGTGGATGAGTTCTGGTGTGCTCTCTAGTCTTCAAAACTAGTATGAGGGGTTAAGAGCCTCTTGGGTGGGTTCGATTCCCACACATTCCCGCCAGTTTTTTATTTTTGAATACAATAAATGCCATCATGAATTTTATCCATGATGGCATTATTCTATATATTAAGTATTAATAAAGCCGTTGATATTAGTAAAAATATTACTAATATAATTACACTTTTGTTTTTATCAACAATATACTTATTATAATGAGTTCTTTGTTTGTAGTCTTCATAGGCATGAACCGTCATTGCTTCTGAAATTTGTGGTTGCCATGTTAAAGCAATAAAAATAGCTTTAGCGTAATAGTATGGTGACCAAAAAGCTAAGAAAACTCCTCTTAAACGACTGGATTTTGTAATCATCTGAGTTTCATATTGGATTCTCGGTAATGCTTGGATAACTACTAGGAGCCCATAAACTACATTTGAGGATAGACCATGCTGTTCGAAATATTTTAACAGTTCTACTAGAGAAATGTATGTTGCCATGAATAAACCTAAGGCTGCAAAGCTATATGTTCTAGAAAAAATTAATAGAGCAAATTTATAATTTGAACTATGAACGATTATGGCCCAACCAGAACCTAATGCTGGTAATAGTGGTACTAGGATGAAATACAGTAACTTTTTCCAGTATCTTGATAGAGAAAAATAGAGAATTGTTACCCCAATAATCATAAAATTTAAAATTAATAATTTACTAAATGAAATCCAAATAGTTAATAATAATACTATTAATGCTAGAGTAGGACTAATTATTTTCTTTTCCATAATCCCCCTCCTTTATAT
>CAMYEU010000080.1 GCA_947254465.1 uncultured Gemella sp.
ACACACTGCATATCGTCGGCAGCGTCAGATGTGTATAAGAGACAGGTATTTGATGGTATGAGCCAAGTAGGTTATAGAATAGCATTTATTAAAGGAGCAAAACCTATTTTCTCTAAGCATGATGAATTCATGTTGAAAAATAAAGATACTCATTTACCGGTTGAATATTCTTTAAGAGAAACATTATTTAATATTAAAAATTTATGTTTTAGTTATGGTGACAAGAAAATCTTAAATAATTTGAACCTTGATATAAAAGAGGGGTATAAATATTTAATAAGCGGAGATAGTGGAGTAGGAAAATCAACATTATTTAAAATTATTACGGGACAACTGAGAAATTATGAAGGTAGTGTAGAGTATTGTAGTGTTGATTTGAAAAAATTATCTACTAAGCAAATACTAGAAAAACTGACTATAATTCAACAAGAAAATTTTGTATTTTCAGGTACTGTCAAAGACAATATAACTATGGGAGAAGTAGCCGAGGATAGTGAAGTAACTAAGTATTTAGAAAGAGTGGGCTTAACACAGAAAGACTTTTTATATTCAGAAGTAGAGGTTCATGGAAAGAATCTTTCAGGAGGGCAACGCCAAAGATTGGTTATAGCTAGAGCGTTATTTAATGGTAAAAAGATATTGTTAATTGATGAAGGAACATCAGCTTTAGACAAAGAATCAGCGAAAAGTTTAGTAGAAATGCTGTTAGAAAATAAAGAATTAACGATAATAATGATTAGCCATGATATAAGTGATGAATTAAGAGATAAATTTGATAATATTATAAAATTATAATGTAAGTTAAGATTAATTAAATAAAGATTTAGATTCATATAGAAGAATGAAAACTGGGGAGTGGCTCAAAAATCGATTTCTCTGGAAATAAGATTTTTAGTTATTCCCTAATTTAATAAGGAGGACAACTATGAGTTATAAGTTTATGAGTGAGGCATTAGATAATAATTTAATGCCTATAGGTAAAAGTGATTTTTTAAATTTATTTAAAGATTTAGGAATAGAAGAAGGAGATCTCCTGATTGCACATGTCTCGCTTAGTAAATTTGGTTATATAATCGGCGGTGCAAGATGTATTTATGAAACACTTATGGAAAGATTAGGAGAAAGCGGAACGCTTGTTGTCCCAACGCAATCTTTAGAAAATATGTCTCCAGAGTATTGGGAATATCCTAAAGTTCCCGAGGAGTGGATAGAAAAAATAAAACAGGAAAGTTTATCTTATGATGTTGATCTATCCAGTACACGAGGTATGGGGAAATTTAGCGAGTTTGTTATGAATCTAAAACATTCTGTTAGAAGTTCTCATCCACTATATTCTTTTTCAGCAGTAGGAGAAAACGCACAGGAAATTATAAAAGAGCATCCATTAGATGATGGCTTAGGATATAACTCACCATTAGGGAGATTATATGATCAAAATGCCAAAATTTTATTATTAGGAACTGATTTTGAATCCAATACAGCATTGCATCTTGCAGAGTATTCACTAAATAGAAAAACAATAAAAGAAAGTGCGAATGTAGATGGAGAGTGGTTAGAATTTTCTAATATTGAGTTAGATATATATGATGATTTTTTAACAGTACAGAAAGAATTCTTGGAGAATTGTAAGGAAAGTTATCAAATAAAAGAAATACAGAAGACATCGGTTCTCTGTATAGATTTAAAAAGTTGCGTAGATTTTGCGAAAGAATATTATAGAAAGAAGGAAGAAGTGAAGTAGAGGGAGCATGATTTTATATTAAAATTTTCAAATTGTTACCATTTTATTTTCATATTATAATAAATATAGTAATTATTTATATTGTATGAAGAATATGGGGAACTGTGAGTAGAAGGGAATTAATTTATGAATAAATATATGAGTGTTTTAAAAAATGTTGATTTTATAAAGTATTTTTTTTCGATTAACTTCACAACATTAGCGCAATCATTTGTTAGTATAAGTATTATCTGGCTGATCTATGAAGAAACTAAAAATCCATTATTGATAGCTATTTTTGGTGTGTTGACTCAATTACCAGCTATAGTTTTTGGACCAGTAATATCAAAAGTGTTAGACAGGTTTAATATAGGAAAAGCAATGTTCTTGTTTTTATTACTAAGAGCTAGTATTTTTCTTATTATCTTTTTATTACCGTTTAATGACAAGATATCTTTAAGCATTATAGGATTATTGATAGGTTTGAATAGTGTTATAGGAATTCCTTTAGCAGCAGGAGGAGATATAATAATAAAAGAGGTGTGTAATGATGAACAATTAGTAACAGCTAATGCATTGATGATAATATTTTTTGACATCTCTTATATCTTTGGTTCGATTTCTGTAGCAATAATGGGAGTGCTAGGTAATAATAGAATAGCTTTCATAATAGGTGCTGTATTATTTTTTATTTCAGCGATAATAATAAGTACAATAAAAAGTGACGAGATATTTAGTAATAGTGAAAACAGACAGGAAAAACATACAATATTTAGTTCTATGAAGTATATTGTAAAAAATAGTGAGATATTTCTTATGACAATTAATACGACATTGTGGAATATGTTTACTTGGGGAAGTTTCATCGTTTTATTACCAATATATGTAGAACAAAATTTAAATAATGATAGTGTAGCATATGGAATATTAAATTCTTTACAATCTGTTGGTATTATCTTGGCTTCACTTATAATAGGTTTGCAATTTATATCAAAAATTAAATTAGAGAAATTAATTTGCTTAGGTATTATAGCGCATTGTTTATTATTGATACTGTTTTATTTTAGTACGAATATTATTCTTTCAGTAATTATACTTATTATAGCTGGAGTTGCTTCAGCACCAGTACTAATTTATAAAGCAACATTCTTCCAAAGAAAAATTTCTAGAAAAATAATGGGGCAAGTATTATCATTAATTCTGGTTTTGGGAAGTATTTTGTATTCCTTTGGAGGCGTAATTATAGCGTTCCTGATAGAAAAATTAGGAAAAGAATATTTTTCATATATAAATTTATATTCTTTAATTATCATTATAGTAATATCACTAATGAGTCTTAAAAAAATATCGTAGATTTTTTGTTAAGAGCGGATAGTGTAATTATATATAAATAAGTACATTAGAAAGGGGAAGATAATTATGGATCCTATGATTGAAAAAATGTTTAATGATAATTTACTAAATTTTAAAATTATTGCTGAACTAGTAGATTATTTAAGGGTTAAGCACGGTGAGGAGCCGTCATTTACATTTGCTTGTTTTAAAAATGGATTAAATATAGAACAAACTGAAGATTTGCTTATGTTCTATTCAGACATTACTGAAGAAATAGCAGCCGAGGATATACATTTATTAAATAGAAATCTATTAATAGAAAAAACTAAAGAAAAAATTCCAAATTTGACAGATGATAATAAAATTGGAGAAATAGTAGACAGTTATATTAATTGTTACTTTTTGTTAAAAGAAGAAGGATGATTAGAAATTATGAAACCATAGAATTTATTTGTTACTTAATTTATGATAAGTGGAAATTAAAAAAAGAAAAGAAAGAGTTAAAAAACAATAGTAATAAATGATTAAGTATCAACCTCATTTCCTGATTTAGAGAGATGGGGTTGTTTTTTTATTGTTTCAAAAATCACCGAATTCGCTAGCGAAAATAATTTACTTATCGTAAATTAAAAGAAAAATCAGTATAATATTCAGAAAATATTGACTTTATAAGGAAAACACGTTAATATAGTAAAAAACAAAAGAACAGATTCAAGAGAAATAGTAAAATTACTTGAAGAGAACCATTTAAAATTCGACAATAAATTTTAAAATACGAGGAAATATTATGAAAGAAATAATTAGTGTTGAGAGTCTTAGTAAAGACTACATAATAAAAAATAGAGTTAGCTTTTTTAATACAGAAAAGACAGTAAAACAAGCGTTGAAGGACATAAATTTTAGTATTAAAGAAGGAGAAATTGTAGGATATATAGGAAATAATGGAGCTGGAAAATCTACAACTATAAAATTGCTGTTAGGAATACTAACTAGTACAAAAGGTTCAATAAAAGTGTTTGGTAAAGATCCATTTGTAAACAGACAAAAAAATGCTAAAAATATAGGTGCGTTATTTGGACAAAAATCACATTTATGGTGGGATTTACCACTAATTGATTCTTTTGAGTATTTATCGAAAATCTATGAAGTAGATAATAAAGAATGGTTAGACTATTTGATAACAGAATTAAATGTAAAAGAGTACTTATATCAACCAGTTAGACAACTATCTTTAGGACAAAGAATGCGTGGGGAGTTTATAGCTAGTATTATTCATAAACCTCAACTGGTGTTCTTAGATGAACCGACTATCGGTTTAGATATAGAAACAAAGAAGAAAATTATGGAACTAATACTAAAAATAAATGAGAAGTATAATACTACTATCATACTAACAACTCATGAGATTTCTGATATTGAAAAAGTCTGTAAGAGAATGATTTTGATAAGTGATGGTGAAATTAATTATGATGGTGAAGTGAAGAGCTTCAAGCAGATTTTTAATAAATATAAAAAACTAAAAATGTACGGAGAGAGTATAGTAGATTTAGATAAAGAAGGAATATTGCCTTTACGTAAAAATGTTGATTCTAAAGAGTTTGTTTTTGATGAAACTAAATTTAATGTGTTGGATATAATAAAATTACTGCCGAGCGAAAGTATAATTACACAAACGGAAGTATTGGACTTAAATCTACAAGAGGTATTGCTTGTAAAGGATAAGACGGGTGATAAATATGAATAGATTTTTTGCTTATACTTTATATCAATACAAAAGTTTATTACAATACAAATTTAATACGATAATGCAGATAATCGCATCACTTTCTATGGTATTAATACAGTATAGCATCTGGATATATGTTGAAAAATACAATTCTAAAAATATTGATGAAATAATAACTTACGTACTGTTTGCGATTATTTTACAAATAGTTTTACCTATAAAAATGACTACCAGTTTTGTATCTGAGAAGATTTTAAAAGGTACTATTATTAATTATTTGAATAAGCCTAATAGATTAATAGTTATAACGTTTTTTACTACTTTAGGCAATTTTCTCTATAAATTAAAATTTCAAGTACTACCGATTTTAGTTATTTATATTTTACTATTTTATAATTTAATATTTAGAACCATATCTCTTAAGAGATTTGTACTTTTTATATTCGTGTATATTTTAAGTTATATCGTTGCGTTTTTATTAGGTTATATTATTGCATTATTATCAACAGTATTTATAAGAATAAATGGTGTGTCTGAATTAGTTAATGCTCTTCTTATTATTTTCGGTGGGGGATTGCTACCTTTAGATTTATATCCAAAATTATTATTAAGAATATCAGAGATAACTCCATTTTACGCTGTAATGTATGCACCTATTTCTATTATTGTATATGATAATGATTTAGGAAAAGTCTTATTTATTCTTGGTGTACAGATATTCTGGTTAATTATATTATTGATAATTTCAAAGAGATTATCACAATATGTATTTAACAAGTTTGATATAATGGGAGGTTAATATGAAGAAACATTTATATTTATATGCAGAGTTTTTTAAAATGGATGTAAAAAGGATATTGAGTTATAAACTAGATTTTATTATAGGAAATTTGGGTTATTTACTAGATACTCTTACAACATTGTTTGTATTACTTATTACGCTTAATTATACAGAATTAATCGGTGGTTTTTCTTTATATCAATTGTTGTTTTTATATGGTTTTTTAACATTAACATCGGCGTTATGGGAATTTTTCTTCGTGACAACTTTAGAAGTTCCATATTTAATTCAAACTGGAGAACTTGATTTATTTTTATTAAGACCACTTAATATACTTTATCAATTTATTATTTTCCAATTAGATGAGGAAGCTTTATTTGAGTTAATTACAGGTATAGTAATTGTGATTTTTTCATTGTATAACTTAGATATTGATGTAAATTATTTATTTATAATAAAATTCACTTTGTTTACAATATCTGCAGTTTTAGTAAGAGAGGCTATATACTTAGCATTAGTATCAATTAGTTTCTTTTCGATAACAAATGATGGTATAAAATCAGTTTTATGGCAATTGTATCAATTGGCAAATTATCCAGTTAATATTTATCCGTTTTTTATAAAAGTAGTACTAATAATTATTCCATTCGCATTTGTGGGATATTTTCCAGTGGCAAATTTAATAAATATACATGATAGTTTTAATTTAGAAACATGGCTTTTAATATTATTTGGTCCGCTTCTACTTATTTTAATCTATAAAACAATATGGAATTTCGGATTAAAAAAATATCAAAGTACAGGATCATAATAGTGTAAGAAAGTTAAGGAGTTGTATGAAATTAGAACAAAGTGAATCACATAGGAGGTGTTTTTTATAGAATTTAATGTTAAATTAGCGAGAAGTTTATATTTATGTTTGAATTTAATTTTGAGTGTTTTATATTCATACATAACGGTGAAATTTATATCCGTATATAATTTCCCTATATATTTTATTTTGTTAATAACGACTTTGATAGAAATATTTATTTTTCTAGATACTAGTTATTTCAGATTATTAACTAGTATAAAAACAAAGTATTTTTATTATATCTTAATAGTTTTTTCAGTAGTAGTATTTATTCTTAAAAATAACATAAATTTATATTACGTCTTAACATTCTATTTTGTATATTACTTATTAATTTCAGTCGTACTACTAAATTACAATTTATTTGTAATAGAGGAAAGTAAGTCTATCAAAGCTGGAGTAACAGACATTTCCTTATATAGCAACTTGTCTAAATTACTTGGTTTTTCTTTAGGAAGTTATATTTATAAGGTGAATATTGATGAATATTTAATAGTATTTATAATTATGTTTGTTTTATTTTCAAGTTTTAAAATAAATAATTTTAAAAATGAAACTGAGAAAAATTCTGAAAGATTAGTTTTTAATAAGTTGAAAAGAAAATATATTATAATCAATACAGCGCTATTGTCAGGAGCAGCAGTGTTTTTTATACCGTTGTTTATAAAACAATTAGCGGCTAGGAATTTAATACAGTATTCTAGTATTATATTTTTTATACCAGGATTAACAGTAGTTTTATTTTTAATACTTACTAAGAAATATGATATAAATTTAAATAAAATACTTATGTCTTACGTAATTTTTGATATAGTATTCTTCATATTGGTTATACGTGAGGTATTTTTACCATTGCAAGTGATATTATTATCTCTAATAGTGGCACTGGGTGTATCAATCAGTATAAAATTAAGGACTAATTTCATAAAAAATAATGATAAAGATTATAGAAAAAGTATAGTACAAATTTTTCGAATAAGTGCGCCATTATTTACTATTATTTTAAGCCTGTCTCTTATACACATCTCCGAGCCCACGAGACATCTCAG
>CAMYEU010000081.1 GCA_947254465.1 uncultured Gemella sp.
CAAGCGTACGACTGTACTTTGGCTTTACCTCTATATTGTGCATATCTGTATCCATAATTTTGTTTTGAATCTGCAAAGCTACGTTCTATTGTCTCTTTTCTTCTCTTATGTAATAGTTTTCCTTCTTTTGATATACGTCTTAACCTAGCTTCATCATAGTAATCCGCATTTATATGGCGTCTTATTATTTTCTTCTCGTTTTTATCATCACTTTTATATTTTCTTCTTTATTAAACATAGTCCCCCCCTCTATATACTTATATTATAACATTTTTAGTGCTATTTCTTATTAAAATAGGCTGTTGACTCATGTAGTAACCTGCATGAGTCAACAGCCTCAAATAAGCAGGAACAAGAGTTCTTGCTTATTTCTTTATTATGCTTTATTGAAAATGTTATAGTTGTGTGATAGGTTATTTTTTGATAAATAGTTATCTAACTGTAAAGAAAATGATTTTATTTCACTAAGTGTAAAAATTAATAAACTATTCCAGTTAATCCCTAGTCTAATATTAGTCATTCCACCGAATGAGTCAAATGGGTTAACTTTATCCTTTACAATTTTCCAAATACCGTAATGCATAAATGCACTTCTTAGCTCATCATCTTTATATTTACTATTAATAGTGAAATTAGTATTATAATAACTATTGATTTTGTCTAAATTTTCACAAATATAAAAATATAGATTGTAAGTAAATCGTAATTTTGTAGTTTTAAATATAGTTGTATAATTATTTAAACCATATAGAAGAAAATTACACTTGCATAATAAATCAAAAATAAGAAACTCATCTCTATATACTTTATGGAAAGGAGAAGTTCGTGCACCGAAATCATAATCCTCTATTTTATTGTTATCAATACTATCTGTTAATCTGTCTAAATGGGGATCTAAAAATAATCCGAAAAAATAGCCTAAATGGTAGGATAGTTTATATGCTTCTTTAGCAGTTTGATCAAAATTGTCCCATGAAAATCCAGGAATAATAACTGAAAAATAAACAGTGTTATATATTGGAGATAATTTAATCAAATCATTATTAAATGTTCCTACTCCATATATATTATAAATGTTTATATATTTTAAAAATTTTCTTTTATTAGAAAAATGATTTTTAGCATTATGGAATTCAGCTTTATATTTTTCATTTATTACAGAAATAGGTTCTTTTAAAAGTTTATTATATTCTCGATAATATTCATAATAATCTTCTATTTTCTTAGGTGTTTCCGGCAAATATTTTCGTATTTTTTTATTTTTATAACACCATTTGTATGCTTCTTTGTAAACAAGAGCCATATACGGTAGTAAAGATATCGCAAAATTCTCAGATTCCTGTTTTTCTATATCTTGAATTAGATTGTAAATGAATTTCATATCAGTATATATTAGATTTAAAACAACTTCTTCAGTAGGACTAAACTTAACATCATGCATACACTTACTCCACAATTTCATTAATCAACTTAATAATCTCATCTTGTTTCATTTGTTTTTTGAAAGTTACATTTAAGCCGTCTTGTTTAAGTGCTTCAAAGAACTTTTTGGCACTTTCGATACGAAGTTGTTCTTCAGTACGTAATCCACTATCTTTTTGAACATCTTTGGTTTCAATGATTAGATTTAATTCAGGTTTACCATTTTCTCTTTGGATAATGTACATAAAGTCTGGACTAGTAGTTCCTCCAAAATATAGTGGTACTTGAATACTTTTACGTGGAATTTTTCCGAAGACTACTATTTCATCTATTTTACTACGTTCTATAGTAGCTTTTTCTAGTTCAGAATCATAAACAAATGAGTCGAAAAGGAATTTTTCTGGAACAATTTTTTGATCATCTTTGATTACACCGATTTTTCCTTGAATAATTTTTTCTTTAGGAAGACCCTCTAGCGTAGTAAGAGCTGTTTCATTAATTTTTACATTCATTTTAGTATAACTAAATCTATTTCTGAATGTTTGTTCTAACCACAGTTGATATTTGTTGATAAAGTTAGCTAATGATTTTTTGTTGAAATAATCTTTCTCAAATACATTTGTTTTTGAGTATTCTACAAAACATTTATGAAGAGTAGTAATAGAAAAACCAGTTTGTTTGTTAATAGTCTTCAGGAACTTGTTATATGGAATAGTTTCGTTAAGTTCATGGTAGTCACCAGTAGTACCGTCTTTAACAGACATATTCTCATTAGTGTTCACTAGTTTTTTCTCTATTATTGCTATATTATTAGTAGAATAGATTCCTTCATAAAGTATATTCATGATAGCTGAGTGAATCTCTTCGTCGCTAATATCATCTAATTTTAGATAATATTTTTTATTTATACTTTCCCAAAGTGGTTTAAGCTGCTCATAATTATTTTTACGTATTCCTACATAACCTTTTTTATCTAATGTATCTTTATTTCCAACTTTATTAGGTTTTAATCCGGTATTAAATTCAGGATATTTATTGAAAAACTCATTTCTATTATCGGCTATAATATTGCTCTTTCTATCTATAAATTTAGATGAGTAAAGTGCATCGAATAGTTCATCAGCAGTAGTATTTAAAGATTTAGCAACACGTTCTAAATCAGAATCAGTAATGATTGAGTTTTGAACAACGTCACTATTAATCTCATTAACTAGAGTATTAGCAAAGTCTTGCTCACTATAGTCAATCAGGTATGTTAAATAAAATTCCTCATTAGAAATTCTATTACCATACTCGTCTACAGGAAGACGTAATCCACGACCAACTTCTTGTAGTTTGCTAATTTCACTACCACTTGATCTAAGTTTAGCGATTTGGAAAACGTTAGGATTATCCCAACCTTCACGAAGTGTCCATTTAGAAAAGATAAATCTACGAGTATTCCAACTGCCATCTTTATGCTTAAATGATAGCATCTTTTCTTTATCACGTAAGATAGCATCAATTTCTTCTTTAATCTTATCATCATCTGTAGAGTTATCTACAGCGAAGTATCCACCATTTGTTGCTTTAATATCTTTTAAAGAAGCTTCTAAGAAACTCTTGTATTCTATATCGATATTTCTAGTTCTATCTGAAAGTTTTTCAATTTCTTTTTCTAATTCTAGTTTAAGGAATGACTCGAATTTTGTTTTCAAGTATCCATCATTTTCTTCTCCACGATAAGAGTATACACTATCAATAAAGAATAATGATAAAGTTTTTATTTTTCTTTCACGATAGAAATTATCTTTTTCTTGTTTGAAATGGTTTTTTATAGCTTGTTTTAACATAATATCCTGATAGTTATCAGAATATATGTTAGGGTAAATTTTTTCACCAACGGCTATTATAGTACCATTAGATAATTCAGCCCCTTTAGCTATATTATATTCTTCAAGCTTTCCAACTTTTTCAAGAGTAATTCCTCTAAATTCTGGAGTCACATCGGATAAGCTCTCTCCTAAATTGATAGTATATTCTCTTTTATTTTCTTCATTTCTAAAAATAGCAACCTTTGGTTTTTTAGTAGTGATGCTAAGTAATTTAATATTAGCACTTTCGTTACTATTATTTTCAGGTGTTTGTATAGCAACACCTTTAACAAGTCCATCATTAAAAGATTTAACAGCATTTAGATTATAAACAAGATTATTATAATCAATTACTTTAGTTTTATCGTTTTTAGGGAAGGTAGCACCAAAGCGAATAATAGCTTGTGGTTTTATTTCTTCTACCAATTTCTTATATGCTTTATTATCTTTTTTAAATCTATGAGGTTCGTCAATGATTACTACTGGTCTTGATTCTCTTAAAGCTTCAGTAGGGATGGTTATTGAACCGAATAAAGTCTGGTCGAAACTTGTATCCATAGTTGCTTTTGATAGTAACATACTACTTGTAATTAATAATGAATTAATCTTATTATTCTCTAGTCTAGTAGCACGGGAGAAGTTTGAAATAGCAGAGGGAAACATCTTTTTCCCTTTTTTATTTTTTTGAGGATTCAATACTTCAAGTTTAAGTTCAGCTTCGGGATATAAATCACTAAAGTGTTCACGAGCGTAATCAGATTCAATAAATTTCTTAGTTCCTTCTTTAATGGCAGTAGTAGGAACCAGAATAATGAATTTATTAAAACCATAATTCTTATGAAGTTCATACATTACACGAGTGTAGGCATATGTTTTCCCTGTACCTGTTTCCATTTTAATGTCAATACCGAGTATATTATCATCATCTGATTTTATATCGTTTATATCAATACGAGATTCAGGATTAAACGTACCATTTTGAATGTTTTTTATATTTTCTTTGATTCTTAAGTCTCTGACATCAAAAATTGGATTTTGAGAGATATTACCAGAGATAAATTCAACATAACGGAAAACTTCGTTAACTATATCAACAGCATTCGTTTGATGAGGTAGTATTTGTAATTGAATTTTCATATTAGTACCTCTCTATAATATCTACAGTTTTGTTATTTCTTAAATTCTTAATATTAGTTTTTAATTCATTAATGATTGTAAATGGTAATGAGTATGTATAGATAACAATACGACTGATATTTAGTTCGTTATTCTCTATCATTTCAATTAGTCGACTAATATCTGAACTTTCAATACCTTCATTTACTATGTAAAGTGAATTAGAGTAACGATGTGCAATGTAGTTTACAAGTTTGAAATCTTCCCATTTAGCGTGAAGTCCATAACCATCTTGATTTAGCCAAGTAGTAAGGATAGTTTCAAGACCAGAAGAGTCTTCATTAGAAAAATCATTTACATAATCATCACTAACTAGTACGTTAGGATCAAATGATTCTAATCTATCTAATGTATCTTCTTGAACGTTTTCAAGTTTAACTACTTTAAAACCGTAGTCAATATCAGCATTTGTTTCTTCTTTAATTTTTTGAGCAGCACGCTTAATTCTTTCACGACCAATCTCGTCAATTGTTCTATATCCTGCTTTGAAAGCTGGTTTTGATTCTTCTATATATTCAGGTAATTGAACCAGAATGTATTTTCTATTACCACCATCTTCAGCATTTAATTTCATTACAGCGTGAGCAGTAGTAGCCGAACCAGAGAAGAAATCGAGGATAATATCATTCGGACAAGAACCAATTTCAAATATTTTTTTTAACATATCATTTGATTTTGGGAAATCAAATACTTTATTTCCGTTGAATAACTCTTTAACTAGTAATGTGCCTTTTTCAGAATTATCTTCTTTTCCATTCCAAACAGAACGTGCCATAGTCTCATTTTTTCTATATTTTTCTACTATCATATAGCCACCGTCAATCATTTTTTTTGCGGCAATATTTATATTTATATTTTCTAATGATTTTTCTTTACCCCATCTCCATACTGTAGATATACCTTGTGATTTTTTGGGGAATAATTCAATAGCGCCATTAAAAGGTGTTAAAGAAATTTTAAGTAATCCATTATCTAATTCCGATTGTGGATTAATATAAAATGGATAATATAAATTAGGCCGATTATTTTTATTGAAAGCAATATTACGATTTCTTAATTCTCGCAATTCAAATCCGCTAATTTCGTCAGAGTAAGGAAAGACTTTATTATAATCAATTAGATTGTTAATCACAGTATTATATGATTTTTTATAGACTAGGAGATACTCATGCATATTGGCAATTCCTCCATAATCTCTTCCTCTAGGATTATTGACTACTGTTATTTTACCGGCAAAATTTTCTTCTCCAAATATTTCATCACAAACAATTTTTAAATTAGATTGCTCATTATCATCTATACTAATAAAAATAATTCCCTCTTCAGTAAGTAATTCTCGTGCAAGTATAAGACGTGGATACATAAAAGTAAGCCATGCAGAGTGAGTACTCTTACCACGCATATCAATAATACGTTCAGCTTCTTCTTCATCTATACCCATTATATTACTTAGAGTGGCAGAATCAAATTTAAAATTATCTGGATATACAAAGCCGTCACTTCCAGTATTATATGGTGGATCAATATAGATACATTTTACTTTTCTACTATAAGATTTTAATAGATGTTTTAATGCATCTAGATTATCACCAATGATGTATAGATTTTCAGAGTTCTTATTTTCATCTTTGTTATTATGATTACTTAATGGGCTGATGATGGTTTCTGTTTCTGTTGAAGTTTGAAATCTTGCATAACTTTTACCAAGAAAGTTAAGCTCATAACCTTCTTTAGTAATATTAATTTCATCAGATTTTAGGGTGCTTTTGAATTTATCTATCATAAAATTGTTATCTTTATCAAAATAATCAGGAAAATTTTCCTTAAGTAGATTTAAAAGTTTTGTATTAGGTCTGATATTCTCATTATTTTCAAGTTGTTCTTTAATCATAATTTTTCTCCTAAGTATAATATAACCATTTTATTATATCATATTTAAGCTAGTTTGTTGTTATAATATGAAACATAGTTTGTAACAAATTTTTAATATTCTTTTCTACTAAAACATTGAGTTTTTATAATGTGAAATGATAAAATTATGTAAAAGATAGAAAATTTAATATTTTAACGGAGGTGGTTGGATGGATATACTTTCATCAAGAGAATGGGCAATTGTAACTTGGATTATTATTTATCTATGTTTTACTATTTTTGTATTGAAGGTTGATTTTACAGATGTACTTAAAAGTTTCTTTAATAAGAAACTGAATATACTGTGGATATCAATACTTTTATATAATCTTTTTCTAACGATAATACTTTCATTTAGTAGGTATTGGAATAATATTTATATAAAAGATATAGTATTTTGGGTTGTATTTTCTTGTATTACTTCTACAATAAGTATTTTCGATAAAAATAAAATATTTTCTTTTAAGAAATTAATAGTAACAAATATTACAGTGTCAGCATTAATAGAATTTATATTAAGTGAATTAACGCTAAGTTATTATTTAGAGTTATTTTTAATTGGGATTATTTTACCGACTAATTTCCTATTTTTGGTCTCACAAACAAAATTAGAATATAAAGTTACGGAAAATGTACTAAAGAAATTTCTTTCATTGTTAAACTTTATCTTTTTTGTCTATATCTTAAGAGAATTATATAAAAGTTTTAATTTTCTTTTATCGCAGGAAACTTGGTTCAAGTTTTTAATTCCATTTATATATTCAATTTTATGTTGTCCATTATATTATGCTTTTATAATTTTAAACGACTATGAAAAAGTAAGTTATAAGATTCAAGATCATTCTGTTTTAGAAAATGAAATTGATAGAAAATATATAAATAAACTTAAAAGAAGAAAATTATTAACGGCATGTGGTCTGGTACATAAAAAATATATTTATTTTGATAATGAATTTTCTAAAAAAATGAGATTGGCTAATACTAAAGAGGAAGTTAATGAGATAGTGAGAGAGTTTGAAGTATCGTATAAATTGAATAAGAAGAATATACCTACTGTCTCTTATACACATCTGACGCTGCCGACGATATGCAGTGTGT
>CAMYEU010000082.1 GCA_947254465.1 uncultured Gemella sp.
TACACACTGCATATCGTCGGCAGCGTCAGATGTGTATAAGAGACAGCCTAATACAGTTAGTAAAATCCCCGCTATTTTTTCAAAATTTATACTACCTTCATTACTAATTTTAGCAACTAATCCTTCAAAAAGTTCAGTTGTTGCTTGCCCCATAATCTTAGGACCCACTATACCGAATACTGTACTAGCTAATGCAAAGAATACTATCAAAATACTTGAGATTTTATACTGTGTAAACATCAATTTGATAATTCTTTTTAACGTTCCAGAAAAATTATTAGCTTTTTCTATTTTTTGATCTCTAGCCATGATGTTTACCTCCTTTTTGTAATTCTTCTTCACTAAGTTGACTTTCAGCAATTTCTAAATATGTAGGACAAGTTTCTAGAAGTTCTTGGTGTTTTCCAACCCCAACTATCTTACCTTCATTCATCACGATTATCTTATCCGCATTTAGAATTGTTGCAATACGCTGAGCTACTATAATAGTAGTTACTCCCGCCATTTCTTTTCTTAAAGTTTTTCTTAATTTAACATCAGTTTTATAGTCTAATGCTGAAAAACTATCATCGAAAAGAAGTATCTTAGGATTTTTCACCAAGGCACGAGCAATAGAAAGACGTTGTTTTTGTCCTCCTGAAACGTTAGCTCCCCCTTGTGAAATCTCACTATTAAATTTATCTTCTTTTTCATTAATAAACTCTATTGCTTGAGCAATTTCAGCAGCTTTTTTCATCTGTTCATCAGTAATATTTTCATCAGCAAATTTAATATTTGATTCAATATTACCACTGAATAAAACTCCTTTTTGAGGAACAAATCCTAAAATGTCTCTTAATTTATTTAAGCTTATATCTCGAATATTAACTCCATCAATTGAAATTTCACCTTCACTAGCATCGAAGTATCTTGGAATTAAATGAAGTAATGTAGATTTACCACTACCCGTACTTCCTATAATTGCAGTAGTTTTTCCTGCTTCCGCTTCAAAACTAATATTACTAAGCACTGGGCTATCAGCTCCATCAAACGTAAAGCTAACATTATCAAATTTAAGAGTACCTTTTACATCTTGTAGTTTACTGTCATCAATGTTTTCGCTATCTACAACAGTTACATCAGTAGCTAATACTTCATTTATACGCCCAGCTGCAACTTCAGCACGCGGTAGTTGCATCATTAAGAATGTGAAGAATAAGAATGACATAACTATCTGCATTGTATATGTTATAAACGCCATCATATCACCAACTTGAATACTACCAGCATCTATATTTTTTCCACCAACCCAGATTATTAATAGTGCTATACCATTCATAATTAGTATAATCATTGGCATAAGCGCTGATAAAGTTCTATTGATGAAAAGTTGTTCATTTTTTAAAACTGTATTTTCTTTATCAAATCTTTCTTCTTCATATTTTTCACGCCCAAAAACACGAATTACAGAAATACCAGTTAATGCTTCACGAGTAACCAAGTTTACTCTATCTATTAACTTTTGCATAATTTTAAATTTTGGCATTACTAAGAATGAAATTATTCCTAATGTTAAACCTAAGATACCTACACCTAATGCAATTATCCAAGTCATTCCAGTATCAGTTTGAGTAACTTTGTAAACTCCGTATACTGCCATCATCGGTGCATAAATTGCGATAAATAACATCATATTTAAAGCATTTTGTATTTGTTGAATATCGTTTGTACTTCTTGTAATTAATGAAGCTGTAGAAAATTTATCAATATCTTGTTTAGAAAATGATAATACTTTATTATAAAGTTTTTCACGTAAGTTATATGCTATTTTCGAAGAAATTCTACTAGCAATAAAGTTCGAAATAACACTTCCAATACCTGAAATAAATGTTACGATTATCATCATGATTCCAACTTCTTTTAGGTAATTCTTTCTAATTTCGTTAGTATCAATACCAACATTATTTCTATACTCTTCTTTAACATAACGAATTCCAGCTTGTTTTGTTATCATATCAGCTGAATTTCCTAAGTCACTAATTGATTTATTCTTTTGTTCAATTAAACTATCTTTCTTGACTAGTCCTAGTTTGACACCTTCTGCAACCTTATCTAAATCTAAGTTTTCAGATTTTGCTCCAGATACAACAGTCATAGCATTTTTAAAAATATCATTTAGTTCACTACGTTCTTGATCATTAATGTTATCTAGTTTATAGACATCTCCATCTTTTGTATATTTAGCTGTGACTTTTTTAATTTCATCATCTGTCATAAATAGTTGTAATTCTCTAAATGATTTTTCACTTATCTTTTCCGGTACAGCATCTTGGATCCCACTTTGTTGGATACCTTTATCGACTATATTACTTGTGTACGTTGGAAGTGCTAGCTCTGCAACAACACGAACTCCTAATATCGCAACTAAAAATATCATAGGTACCAAGAAACCTTTTAAATATTTAATTAGTTTCATTATTTTCCTCCTTATCTTGTAGTTCTTCTCTTAATATTAGATTTGTTTTTGTTAATAATATATTAAAAGCTTCTTTTTCTTTAGTATCGAATTTATCCCACATAGACTTAAACCATTCTTCATAGGCTTTTCTATGTAATTCTATGCATTCGATTCCTTTTTCAGATAAACTAAGATATTTTTTTCTTTTATCTTTTTCATCGATACTTTGGACTACAAAATCTTTTTCTAGTAACTCGCCAACAAGTGCTGTAACTCGAGGTTTTGTTACATGAAGTTCTTCCCCTAGCTCCTGCATTGTAATTTTTTCTTTACAAGATAAAAATAGCATCGCTTGAAATTCAGGTTTTCTAATAGGCGCATTATTTTTTTTATGAATTCTCTTCATGATTAATCTAAATTCTTCCATCATATCTATTGCCTGATGATATGATATTTCACTTTTACTCATCTTCTACCTCCTTTATTTTATAAATTAGTTAATAAAGTTAACTAATTAGTTAATCACGTTAACTATTATATTTTATTTTATATTTATAGTCAATAGATAATTTAATAATTTTAAGAAAAAAGATTAACCTAGATTTTCCTAGGTTAATCTTTTTTTCTATTTACTAAACACCCAAGCTTGAGCAAGGTTATTTTTTATATCATTTTCTGTAAAACCATTGTAACTTGTAAGTTTAACATCATCATCATTCGGATCATTTATATAGAATTTATCGTCTTCAAAACCACGAATAACTTTATATGTTACCCTATCACCAAATACTCCAGATTTTAGTCTAACAAGTATAGGTTTATTATCTCTTAAGGCATTTTCTAAGTTTTCTACCAATTTATCAGTCTCGATTCGTTCAACTTTAAGATTATATTTTTCAGCGAAAGCTGTAATAATCGTAGGTTGAGTTCCTTGATTTCTGATGTAATACTTATTACCTGCCCAAGAAGCAAGCTCTTCTACAGTTGCTTCATCTTTACCTATATATTTAGCAATCATCGCAAGTGAGATAATAGCATCACCATTGTCTTCAATCGTTTTCTTACCATCAAGACCATATGCTATATTTTTATATGCATCCTGCTTCATGTAATACATAGGAACTGAAAGTCCTTTTTGTGGTAAGTTTAATAATTGTTCTTTTCGTTTTGCATTATAATTATCAATATTGACTAAATAATATAAGTAGCCTTCAATACCATCTCTTAAAGACTCAATAAATTGTTTATTAGCTATCTCATTATTTAGTAAATCAACATCAATTTTATTTCCAATATTAGCTGAAATTACTCTCACCTGTGGTAACTTATCGCTCAGTTGTGAAAAATTAGCTTGTTTCTCAGATGACGAAATTTTTGAAATATAGTGATCTGAAAGATTTTTTTCGATACTTCTTGCTACAATTGAAGATTGCTGTGTTCCGTAATAAACTTTTACTCCAAAAACATCTTTACTACTATCATTAGTAGTATCAATATCAACTAACATTTCAACTGAATTTTCAGCTGCAATTTTTGTTATTTCTTCTTTTGTAGGATAAGTTTCATCATTATCCCTTGTAAGTATTGCTTTTATACCATCTTTTTCTAATATCTCTTTTAACTGTTTAGCTATTTTCAAATTATAAGATTTAGAAGATACTCCTTTATAATCAGAACTATCATCTTGTTTTATAATTGGATTCAATAAGATTGAATAAGAAGCTAGTTTTTCTTTGTTTTGATCTTCAGGACTCTTCTGACCAGTGCCCAAAATACTCCATCCTGGTATCCAACCAACAAAACTATCCTTTGTTTTCACTTCATACCAAGTCTCTGATTTACTTAGCATTTCTACATTATCTCCTGCAGTCACTTTCTTCAAAGTTGGATAAGTATCGTCCGGCCCAGTTCTAAGATCAATTTCTTTCGAAATAGTAATGTTATTTTCGGAATTAGATGACAGATTCATCTTTTCTCCAATATATGTTACTACTCCACCCACAACTAACACTAATAACAGTACAGATATTAAAAATAATACTCCATTCTTGTTTCTTCTTTTTATTCTCATATTAATTTCCTGTTGATAGTTTTTCGTAAACAATAGTAACAGGACCATCATTAACTATGTTTACTTCCATCATAGTCTGAAAAATTCCAGTCTCTACCGTTACTCCTTCTTCTCTTAAAAATTTATTAAATTTCTCATATAGTTCATTAGCTTTTTCTGCTTCAGCAGCACTTGTAAAACTTGGTCTATTACCTTTTTTCGTATCAGCGTATAAAGTAAATTGTGAAACTGATAAGATACTTCCTCCAACATCTTTTAGACTCAAATTGATTTTATCATTTTCGTCTTCAAATAAACGAGCTTGCGCAATTTTTTTAGCCAAATATTTCACATCTTCTTCTGTAGATTCTTTATGCACTCCTACTAAAAGACAATATCCTTTATCTATACTTCCCACAATTTTATTATCAACACTAACGCTAGCTTTTTTTACCTTTTGTAATATGATTTTCATACATTCACCTATTTAACTATTCTTTCTACACTGTATACATCTTGAATTTGTCGTAATTTTTTAATCATATAATCGCATTCGCTAACATTTTTCACATATATTCCTATCGTAATAACACATGTCTTATCAGCTTTAGATTCAGAGTTAAGTTTTTTGATTTCAACTCTACTTTCACTTAATGTTAATAAGACATTTTGCAATAATAATTCTCTATCAAATGCATGGATTTGTAATGTAACACTATAGCGACGCGCATTTAAACTTTCAACCCATTCAACATCCAATAATCTTGCATTATCTTCTTCACTTAAGTTAGGACAATTATTTCTATGAACTGTAACGCCTCGACCTTTTGTTATAAAACCTACAATATCATCTCCTGGAATCGGTTGACAGCATTTAGATAATCTTACAAGAATATTATCTACTCCTTTTACATAAACCCCTGTCTCAGTTACTATTTTTTTAGTTTCTTCCGCATTGAAAAGTTTCTCAATTTTTGCTTGAGTCATCTTTTCTTTTCTAATTTTTTCTGTTAGTCTTGCAAAAACTTTGTTCGCTGTAATTCCACCATATCCTATAGCAACATACATTTCTTCAAGATTAGCAAATTTATATTTGTTTAAAGCAATGGCAATATTTTCTTCTGTAAGAACTTCATCAATATCAAAGTTATTGGCTTTAATCTCATCCTTTAATAAGATTTCACCTTTAACTAGATTTTCTTCACGCGCTGCTTTTTTAAAGAATGCTTTAATTTTAGACTTAGTTTGTGATGACGTAGCTATTTCTAACCATGAGCGTTTTGGTCCTGTAGAGTTTTTACTAGTTCGAATATCACAGATTTCACCAGTTGATAACACATAATCGAATGGTTCGATTTTATCATTTACAGTAGCACCTACCATCTTATTACCAACTTCCGAATGAATCGCATATGCAAAGTCAACAATACATGAACCTTTTGGCAATTCTATAATATCACTATTTGGCGTAAACACATAGATTTTATCACTTAATAAGTCTACTTTCAACGATTCCATAAAACTTTCAGCTGTTGCTTCAGTTTCATCATTTTCTGCGATTTTTTGGAACCAATTTAATTTTTCGTAGAAATTATTATTCTTATTTACTTTCTTACCTTCTTTATAAGCCCAGTGAGCTGCAATCCCTTTTTCAGCAATCTCATGCATTTCATAGGTTCTAATTTGAACTTCTAAAGTTTGCCCATCCGGTGCAATTACCGTAGTATGAAGCGATTGATACATATTCGGTTTTGGCATTGCAATATAATCTTTAATTCTTCCAGGAATTGGAACCCAAAGATTATTTACAAGTCCTAAAGTTGCATAACAGTCAGCTACACTATCTACTAAAACACGCACCGCAAGGAGATCATATATTTGATCAAAAGTTTTATTTTGTTTAACCATTTTTTTATAAATACTATAAATATGTTTTGGTCTTCCAGTTACCTGTGCTTCTATATTATTATCAGCTAAAATTGATGTTATACTAGAGCATGCATCTTTTATACTCTCTTCCCTCGCACTTCTCTTCTGTTTCATCATCCCTACTATTGAGAAATATTGAGATGGATGTAAGTATCTAAGCGATGTATCTTCTAGTTCCCATTTTACTGAACTTATCCCCAGCCTATGAGCTAACGGCGCATAAATTTCAAGTGTTTCACTGGAAATTTCACGTTGTTTTTCCTCACGCATATACTTCATAGTTCTCATATTATGAAGTCTATCTGCAAGTTTAACAAAAATAACTCGCAAATCTTTCGCTATCGATACAAAAAGTTTTCTATGATTTTCTGCTTGTGATTGCTTTTTAGAACGGAATTTTACTTTATCTAGTTTTGTAACTCCATCTACTATTACTGCTATATCTTCACCGAATGTTTCTTTAATATCATCAAACGTATACTTAGTATCTTCTACAACATCATGCAAGAAACCAGCACAAATTGTTGCATAATCTAATTTAAGCTCTGTTAAAATTCCTGCAACTTGAACTGGGTGTAATATATATGGTTCCCCTGATTTTCTAAATTGTCCTTCGTGAGCAACTTTAGCAAAATCATAAGCTTTTCTTACAATTTTAATTTGCTCCTCCGATAAATATTTACTCGCCATATCTTCAACATTTTCATAATTATATGGGTATTCAAGATTCACAGAAATTCCTCCTCTTTCTAAATTTAATCTACCCTACATTTTACCATAAAATTGAAAAAATTTCCTTTAATTCAACTATAATATTTCAAATTTTAGGTATTTATATCAAATCTCAACTATATATAAAATTAAAATGGCTTTTTGTCAAGTCCGTTGATAAATTTTTTTGATGAAAAAATTATATAAAAC
>CAMYEU010000083.1 GCA_947254465.1 uncultured Gemella sp.
ATCTACACACGGCATATCGTCGGCAGCGTCAGATGTGTATAAGAGACAGGAATAGCAGAGGGTCGTGTTTTTTAAAGAATAAGCTATAAAAATGAGTGGGAACATGGAAAAACTAGTAAAGTGACGACTAGTAATGATATAAATGAAGGTATTTCTTATGTCTTAGAAAAACTGGGAGAAACAGTAGAGACAATGACACTCACTACTTTTTATGAAGATTATGAGAAATACCCTACTTTTTTGCTGAAAATATCAATTATTTAGTTATTCATCATTTAGCTATGATAAAATATCTTCGAAATCAGTGGATTGTACATGAAATTTTACAATCTATTTAGCTCTTTGCTAAAATTAAAAACATAGAATTTTCATAAATGAATACTCATTTAAACAACAATACGATAAGAAAATATTTAAGTGACTTTAAAATTGTATGAAAATAAAAAACAAAATTATCTATAAAAATATTTTAGATGATAAAGATAGAATAGCGTAGGAGTTAAAAATAGAATAATATAAATGTTTCACGTAAAACAAAAGGAGTGATAGGTTTGAAATTTTATTCTTATGAATATTTATTAAATAAAATAGATCAGAGTAATACTATAACATATGTAGTAGGAGGATGCTTACTATTAATAATAATAGTATCACTAATTAAGTATTATAAAAATAGACAAGATAGCAAGTATAGAGAATTAGCTATCATAATGATATTAGGTATCTTTTTATTAATCGGAATACAAGTAAGTGATTATCAAAGTAATAGTATATCAGCTAATCAGTATAAAAGCTCTATTGAATTTATTGAGGGAGTTTCAGAAAAATTAAATATTGACAAAACACATATCTATATAAATAGTGAAGCCTCTATAGAAAATTCATTTTTAAAAATAGATGATAACTACTATAGAGTAATAAGTAACGGAAAAAAAGGTGATTATTTACTAGAGAAAATAGAATTGGTAGAACCAATTGTTGAAAAAGTGGAGGTGAAAAGATAATGCAACTTTCATATATAGATATAGCAATAAAACTAGCTTTAGGTTTATTATCGCTTGTAATAGTAATTAATATATCAGGAAAAGGAAATTTAGCACCAACTTCAGCGAGTGATCAAGTTCAAAACTATGTACTCGGGGGAATATTAGGAGGGGTAATATATAGTCCAGCAATTTCTATTTTACAATACTTCAATATATTATTAATATGGATAATTTTGGTATTAGGTCTGAAGTGGTTAAAAACAAATAACTCATACTTAAAAAAAATGATAGACGGAGAACCTACAACAATAATAAAAAAAGGAAAAATAGATGTAGAAGCAACAAGAAAAGCTGGTTTAACAGCACAAGACATAGCTTTTAAATTAAGAACACAAGGTGTTTATAGTATTCAAAAAGTAAAAAGAGCGGTTTTAGAACAAAATGGACAACTAATTATAATACAACAAGGTGAGGAAAATCCTAAATATCCGGTAATTACTGATGGAACTATCCAACATAGTACATTAGAAACGATGGATAAAACAGAAGAATGGTTAAAAGAAACTTTATTAGAATTAGGATATGAAGACACATCTAAAATATTCTTAGCAGAGTATGACAAAGGACAATTACATATAATTGAATACTAATATAATTTGTTTTTTAAATGAAATTAAAAATTTTAACAAGACAATAACAAATTAATTAAATAAGAAAATAATAATATCGATTAATATAACAAAAAGTAAAAGCAGGAAATTGAAAAAATCAATTTTCTGCTTTTAAAAAACTATTTTTCAGCATTAATAAAATCGAAAGAAGAATCTTCTTGGAATTTTTTAACGACATAAGAGCAAGTTGCGATAATTTTTTTATTTTGTTCTTGCATATCTTTAACAAGAGCGTCTAATAACTTCCCAGCTACCCCTTGACCTCGAAGAGATGAATCAACAAAAGTATGATCTGCAACAACTACAGTAGGATTGCTAGTATTAGAATAAGTAATTTCAGCAATAACCCTACCATTTTCATCATATTTAACGAAACCATCATTTGTTTTAGTAAATTCCATATAAACCTCCTGGGATACTCATATAGTGTTATTAGTGCTATTATACCATAAATAAAGGGAAAGAGTATCCTACATATCATTCTTTAAAAGCACTACAATTATTAAAGGAAAAGTAATGTATGATAAAAGTATTGCTTTAGATTTGAAAGCAATAGAGGTATCTGATATAGAGGAAAGTGTTTAAAAAGAAAAATTAAAGGAAATAATAGAATAGATAAATATAAGTCCCTATTTGATATAGTTTAATATTTATCTAAATATTAACTATGTGAAAAAAACAAAAATAGAAGTTTACTATATGATTTCATCACTTTATAGGTGAATTTTATACTGAATTTTTATTTTTCACTTAATTTTACTTATCCCTTTTTTTCTCGTTATTTTATTGTTCTTCTCTCTATCTTTTTGTTTCTTTTCTATCTTTCTTCTTTTCTTTCTATTTTATTTTATAATTTCAATTTTGATAAAATATAAAAATTAATATTCCTTAAATTAAAATAAATAATTATACTAGATTTTTATTTGTAAAATAATAAATAAATTAAAATATTTTTATAAGATTTTTTGTTTAATATCTTATAGAAGAAAAATAAAACGTTTTAATTTTTTAAAAAAAGTTATTGACAAATATGTGAAACGGGTGTACAATTAGTTTAATTTAATACACAAACGTTGAAAAGATAAGTAGATTAATACGTAGCTAAAACAGAGAGTTGCTGGATGGTGTGAAGCAACATGGTGAAGATTAGTTGAAAATGGTCTTAGAGTTTTGTTTATCTAATAGGTAAACACGTAGGTTGCACGATATAGCACACAGTATAAACATGTACTGAATAAGGTATTAATCGCAAGATTAGTATAAATTAGAGTGGTAACGCGAATTAAGATGATCGCCTCTATTACATATGTAAATATGTAGTAGAGGTGTTTTTTTATTATCTAAAACACAGAACTTATCAAAACGTAGAAAAGAGGACAAAATATTATGACAAGAAAATTTAGTTTTGAAACATTACAATTACACGCAGGACAAACAGTAGGAGATACAAAAGCAAGAGCTGTACCGATTTATCAAACAACATCTTTTGTATTTGATGATACACAAGACGCTGCAGATTCATTTGCATTAAGAAAAGCTGGAAATATTTATACACGTATTACTAACCCTACTACTGCTGTTTTTGAAGAAAGAATCAACGCTTTAGAAGGTGGAGTTGGTGCATTAGCTGTAGCTTCAGGAATGGCTGCAATTACATACGTATTCTTAACATTAGCACATGCTGGAGACCATATCGTATCTTCTAAAAATGTATATGGTGGAACTTATAACCTGTTAAAACTTACTCTACCACGTTATGGTGTAGAGTCAACTTTTGTTGATCCAGATAACTTTGAAGAAATTGAACAAGCAATTACTGATAAAACTAAAGCTCTATTTGTAGAAACTTTAGGAAACCCATTAGCAAATATTGCTGACTTAGAAAAATGGGCTGAGATTGCTCACAAACACAAAATTCCATTAGTAGTAGATAACACGTTTGCTAGTCCATATTTAATTAATGCATTTAGCCATGGAGTAGATATTATTATTCACTCTGCGACTAAATTCATTGGAGGTCACGGTACATCAATCGGTGGTGTTATTGTTGATAGTGGTAAATTCGACTGGGAAGGTAGTGGAAAATTCCCTCAATTAGTTGATGAAGATCCAAGTTATCACAACTTAAGTTATACAAGAGATGTAGGACCTGCGGCGTTCATTACAAATGTAAGAACACAGTTATTACGTGATACAGGAGCAGCATTATCACCATTCAATGCATTCTTATTATTACAAGGTTTAGAAACATTATCTTTACGAGTAGAGCGTCATGTAGAAAATACTCAAAAAGTAATAGACTTCTTAGTAAAACATCCTAAAGTAGCGTCAATCAACTACCCAGGATTAGAAGGAAACAAATATTATGAATTAGCTAAAAAATACCTACCTAAAGGTAGTGGATCAATCTTCTCATTTGATGTAGTTGGAGGAGAAGAAGCAGCTCGTAAAGTAATTGATAGTTTAGAAATTTTCTCAAACTTAGCGAATGTAGCTGACGCGAAAAGTTTAGCTATTCACCCAGCATCTACAACACATGGTCAATTAAGTCCGGAGGAATTACAATATACAGGAATTACTCCACAGCAAATTAGATTATCAATTGGATTAGAAAATGCTGATGATTTAATTGAAGATTTACGTTTAGCGTTAGAAAATATTTAAGAGAAAAGTTTCACAAGAAACATTTAATTAAAATAATTAATATTTTATTAAAATTTGTGGATTAAGACAGAATATATAATACCCTTGACAGCCATTTATTTTAATACTATTAAATATAAAATATCTTAATCCACAATTTTCTCTTTTTGAATAGAGATTATTTAGAAGTATGAAATAGAAACAAAGCAGTGTGGAAATTTCATAAAATTACTTCTGAGTAATCTCTGTTTTTATTTTCTGAAAGTATGAATAAAAAATAGGGAAGATGTTTATTTTTGCTAGTATATATCATAAGAAGCATGTTTATGATATAATTTTAGTATTAATAGTAACTAAGGGGTGAAAACATGTATAAAGTAATGATAGTAGAAGATGATGAGATAATTTCAAATTCAATAGCTGGATATTTACAAAAATGGCAGTATGTGACACATGAAGTAGTAGATTTTCAAAATGTAGTAAAAGAATTTGTGGAACAGTCACCTGATTTAGTGTTAATGGATATTAATCTCCCTTATTTTGATGGATATTATTTCTGTGAGGAGATTAGGAAGTTATCTAAAGTACCGATAATTTTTATTTCATCTGCTAACAATGATATGAATATTGTAATGGCTATGAATATAGGTGCGGATGATTTTATAGAAAAACCATTTAAGTTAGTTGTCCTAAAGGCAAAAATCGAAGCCTTACTCCGCCGTGTTTATAATTTTAGTGGATCTTCGAATCTGGTGGTGTATAAGGATGTAATTTTTGATATGAGTCGTGATGAGGTGAAATTCCAAGATAATATCATTGAACTCACTAAAAATGAAAGTAAAATTCTTACAGTATTATTAGAAAACAGAGAGAAAATAGTAACGAGAGAAGAGATAATTACCGCTCTGTGGCAAAGTGATAATTTCATTGATGAAAATACCCTATCGGTTAACATAAATAGGCTGAGAGCTAAATTAAAAAGCATAGGAATAGAGGAATTTATTACGACTAAAAAAGGTAAAGGATATATAGTTTAATGGAAATATTAAAAAGTTATTTAAAGAAAAATATAAAGGTGTATATCTTATTTATAGTTTTTATTCTTATATTTTTCATTATGTTTTACTTATATAATTTACCACTTGAGGCGCTAATATATACAGGAAGTTTTTGCTTTTTAGCAGCGCTTATAGCTAGCTTTTCTGATTATGCTAATTATAAAGAAAGTTATAAGAAACTAAATTTCTTGGAGCAAAATATTCTAAATGATCTAGATGCTCTGCCGAAAAGTTTGGATATCAGAATAGATTATTATCATAAAATTATAGAGAAATTGTATGAAGAATTAGAAAAATTAACTCAGGAAAATCGACAAAAAAATACCGACATGGTCGATTATTATAGTATGTGGGTTCATCAGATAAAAACTCCAATTGCTGCGATGAATTTTCTATTAGATAATGAAGAAGTAGATCAAAAAATCTTACAACAAGAACTGTTTAAAATAGAACGATATGTCGAGATGGTTCTGACGTACATAAGATTAGATAGTATATCCTCAGATTATGTCATAACGAAGATTAATCTTGATGAAGTTGTGAAAGATACTGTAAAAAAATATGCGACTTTATTTATTAATAAAAAGATAAAACTAAACTATGTTTCACATGAAACAATGGTGATTAGTGATAAAAAATGGTTAAGCTTCGCCTTCGAACAAATACTAGGTAATAGTGTGAAGTACTCTAGCAGTGGTGGGGAGATTACTATAGAAACTAGTGAAAATAAACTGGTTATAGAAGATAAGGGTATAGGAATCAAAGAAGAAGATCTACCTCGAATTTTCGAAAAAGGTTTTACAGGTTTTAATGGAAGATACGAAAAAAAATCGAGTGGTCTAGGTTTGTATTTATGTAAAAAAACTCTAGATAAACTTGGACATCATATTGAAATTTCTTCAACAGTTGGAAAAGGAACTAGAGTAGAAATTACATTCCCGAAAGAAGATACATTGAGGGACTAGATAGAAATAAATTAATAAGAATCCTCTTGAGAGTTAGATTATGAATTTAACTCTTAAGGGGATGTTTTTAATTTAAGAATAAGTCAATAAGGTCTAAATTTCAAAAGAGTTAATATGAAAACTCATAGATGTCGTGGCTTATTGATATCTAAATTAGCTTCATAAAAAGTTTTTAGATATTTTATAAATTATGCGTGGGGGACTCGACAAAATCTAAGAAGCCACTTGATATATATATTATAATAAAGAAAAAATATTTTCTAATAAATAAAACAAATTATCTGAAAATTATCTTGTTTTAGTTTATTTTATTTGATAGAATAGTAGTAAGGTATAAGGAGGGAAAAGATGAAGCAGTATTTAAAGAAAAGATATTTAGAAAATAGTTTGTTACTTTTACTAATTATTTTTGGAGGAGCATGTAAGGTTGTTGCTGCGTATTTTATAGGAGATGGATTTAACGAATTAATTAAGTCGAATACCGATGGCTTTTTCTATAATATAGCCTATGCAGGTATTGTGTTTTTATTATATTTGGTTTCTCTTTACATAAAAATTCCGTATGAAAACTATGTAGTGCAAAAGATGATAACTGATATTCGATGTGATGTCGTCGATGCAATTTCTAAAAATAACTATGCTAATTTCAATAAGAAAAATAGCGGTGACTATATATCATGGCTTAGTAATGACTTGATGATTGTTGAGGAAAAAGGGTTTGGCAATTTTTATCAAAGTATTACAGCAATTATAGAGACTCTTTTAGCTATAGTTGGACTGTTTGCATTTCACTGGTCGATTATCGTCTTTTCTATAGTAATGAGTGTTCTTACATTAGTTTTACCAGCTCTTGCGCAAAAATCTATCCAGAATAAAGCTCAGAGATACTCAGGTTCGTTAGAAAACTTAATAAGTAAAAATACAAATTACTTACAGGGATTCGATAGTTTACTATCTTTCAATAAATTAGGAATTTTGAAAAAAATTGTAGCAA
>CAMYEU010000084.1 GCA_947254465.1 uncultured Gemella sp.
TCCTGAGATGTCTCGTGGGCTCGGAGATGTGTATAAGAGACAGGTATTTACTTGTGATTTACATATAATATTAGATTATACATATCAATTTTTCTCTGTTTTATATAGCGATGTTTATTTGTTTCTTTAGTACAGTACCTTTATAAAAGTTTTAATAAAAAAGTAGCTAAAACATTTCTATTTTTCATTTGAAATAGATATTTAGCTACTTTCATTTTATTTTTCTATTATATTTCCTTTAGAACTACAATGAATTAATGTCACAAGTAATACTGCCGATGTCGCTATTAAGACATATAGTGCTTTATTCCAATCCGAGATATCTCTAATATATCCTAATAATGGTGGGAATATTGCTGCTAATAAATATCCTCCTGATTGTGCTAATCCTGAAATATCAGCCGCTTCACTTTCATTTCTTGATTTAGCTGAGAATAGATACATAACATATGAGAATGATCCTCCTCCAGCTAATGCGAAGATAACTATAAATATTAACATTAATACAAAATTTCCGCTTGTATAAAGCATTCCGATAAGCGACACTATGTATCCTATCGTAATTACAGTTGGAATAATTAATTTATTGTGTAATTTATCCGCCAAAATCGGTACTATAAATGTCGATGGGAATTGTGCGAATTGACTTATTGATAATAATAATCCTGCTGTTTCAGGTGAGAAATCCTTACTAATCATAATTTCCGCGAACCACGAAACACTACAATAGAATAATGCAGATTGTAATCCCATACTCAACATAATCGTCCACATTTTAGAATGTTTAAAATATCCATGTACTTTTTCATGAGTATCTTTAACATCACTTACTACATTGTTTTTCGACAGCGCTGCGTAGATAAAGATATTGATAATTGCAATTGCAATCCAAATATTAACCGCAAGTCCTGTTGAGAATTTCTCTCCACCAATATTTGTACTTAACAGTGGATAACTTATCCCCGCTGCAACCGCAGCCCCTACATTCATAACAACTGCATAAAAACCAGTCATAACTCCTAATTTTTCTGGATAATATTTCTTAACTAATCCTGGTAATAATACATTACCTACTGTTATTCCTACTCCTACGATAAATGTCGTAAGGAAGAATACGTAAGTATTAATGTAAAATCTAAACCCTAAACCTACAGTAATAATTACCGCAGCTAATAATATAGTTTTTTCTAAACCTACTTTATTTGATAATTTAGCAACCATCGGACTAAATATCGCAAATGCAATTAATGGTATTGTTGTAATAAATCCAGCAACCGTGTTGTTAATATCTAAGATAGATTTTAATGGCCCAACGATTGCTCCTACTGCTGTAATAGGTGTTCTAAGAATAAGTCCTAAAAAGACAACACCTAATAAAATTAATATGCTACTTTTTTTCTTTGTCATTGTTCCTCCTAATTTAACCTTGAAAAGGGAGTAACTCAAAAATACTGATTTTATATAAATCATATTTACAAAGTCACCCCCGCACAGTTTATTAGATATCTAAAGAACTTTCATAAAGCGAATTTAGATATCAATAAACCACTGTGTCTAAGAGTTTTCTTGTAAACTTTTTTAAAATTTAGTACTTTTGGGTCATTCCCTTATCTATAAACCATTACGTTTTAAATTTAATAATTGATCTTACGGATTTTTTTGCACTCCGCTTCCCCTACTTATTATTAGTAAGTTCTTACTGGTAAAATTAATTCAATAATTTCTCTGTGGTAATCACTTGGTTGAATAATAAACGCTGTTAGTTCCCCTGAGAACTTAACGATAATTTCCTCTGCCGCAACCGCAGATACCGCGTCTTTTAGATATTTTCCAGATACAGAAATTTCGAATTTTTCATCTTCTAATGTTGAAGAAACTTTTAATTCCTCTACAGCACTTCCTAAGTCTTTAGATTGAGAAGAAACTTCTAATAGATTATCAGTTACTACTAATTTAATAATATCATCTTTATCTTCTCTACTCATTAATGCAACCCTATCAACTGCACTGAAAAACTCTCTACTGTTCGCCACGAATGTACATTCAAAAACGGTAGGAATAAGTTTATTAGTATTTGGATAATTTCCGCTAATTAATAATACTGTATAAACTACATTTTGATAATAAAGAACTATTCTATTGTTTTCATAGAAGATTTCTACTTGATCTTTTCCATTTTCTATCATTCTTTGGAAATAAGTCAGGGCTTTTCTAGGAATAATTAAGTTAAACTCTTTGTTACTATCTTCATCATTTAGTGTAACTTGTCTTCTACTTAGACGATATGAGTCAGTCGCTGTAGCTGTTAAGATTTTGTTACTTAATGAGAAGTTAACCCCCTCAAGAATAGGTCTTTGATCATTAGGTGCTGTACAGAATACTGTTTCTTTAATAATATCATTAAAAATATTAGCTTCTAATTTAAGACTGTTTTCTTTAGAGATAACTGGGAATTCTGGATAATCATTTGCATCATATCCTTTTACGTTAAATTCACTTTTACCTGATTTAACTAAAATATTGTTACCAACTGTTTCTATCTCTATTAAATCTGTTGGTGCTTTTCTAATTATTTCTATAAAATTACGAGAAGGTAATACTACTTGTCCTTCTTCTTCTATAGTAATAATTTCTTTATCATCTTCATAGCTATCTACAGAATATTCTACAGATACTAAAGAATCACTTGCTTTTAGTATAAGTTTATCTTTTTCTAATTCTATTTTAATACCTTTTAAGATTTCAAAAAGAGAATTAGGAGCAATTACTCTTGATACGTGATTTAAGCCATCAAGAAAATTTGATTTAGTTATAGTAAATTTCATTTTTTCTCCTTATATATAATATATATTTAATAAAATAATAATAATAAGGCCTGTAAAAACTGTGGAAAACTAAAGAATACTCAAAAATAATAAATTTTCTCTTGTTAATAACTTGTGAAAAAACATATTAATATCTTTAGTAGATTTTAACAGACTCTTATATTTTTCCTAAACGTTCTTTTATTACTTCTATATCTTCAAAAATCTCAGGATTTTCATCTTTGCTTAGTTTTGCTATCTTATTGAATGAATAAAGAATAGAAGTATGATCTTTATTAAAACAATCACCTATAGAAGGGAATGATAATGTAGTAAGTTCCCTACATAAGTATATAGCTATATTTCTAACCTGTACGACTTCTTTTTTACGAGAAGATGAAAGAATATCATCCACCTTGATCTTATAGAAATCTGCACAAACATTAATAATATTCTCAGGTGAGATATTTTTTCTAGGTGAAGTCTTCGCGTTTTTTAGTATTTCCTCGGCAATACTAAGTGAAGGTTGTTCATGTTTAGAAGTTGCAGTGAACTTAATACGTTTAAGAACACCTTCAAGTTCTCTTATATTAGAAGATACATTACTAGAGATATAAGTAAGTGTCTCTTCATCTAGTTTAATATCGAACTGTTCACATTTGAATTTAATAATCGCCATACGTGTTTCGAAGTCAGGTGGTGTAATGTCCGCAGTTATCCCCTGACTGAATCTAGTAACTAATCTATCTTCCAAATCATTAAGTTGAGATGGAGAGCGATCACTTATAAGGACGATTTGTTTTTGATTCATCTGTAGTTCGTTAAATGTATGGAAAAATGCATTTTGTGTTTCAGTTTTACCTGATAAGAATTGAATATCATCGATTAGAAGAGCATCAACATCGCGGTATTTTCTTCTAAAGTCTTCATCCGCATTAGTATAGTTGTTTTTGTCTTTCATAGGTTTAATAGACGCAAGAAATTCATTTAAAAATTTCTCTGATGAAATACATTCAATTTTAAAATCAGGAAAATTAGCTTCCATCTCATTACCAATAGCGTGAAGTAAGTGAGTTTTTCCCAATCCAACACCTCCGTAGATAAATAGAGGGTTATAGATACCACCAGGAGAAACGGCAACGTTCCATGCTATATTATGTGTAAAAGCATTCCCTTCCCCTACTACGAAATTTTCAAAAGTGTAGTTTTTATTAAGCGTAGGATTCTTTTTACTCGCTGTAATATTTTTATTAGGGACAGGATGTTTATAGTCTTCTAGAGGAAAAGTTTGTTTTTGATAAAAATGTTGAGCTCCAGAAGGTTTATCACCTTGAAGAAAGTTCTGTCTAATTAGATTTTCAGCTGCTGGCTTTTCATCAACAACATGAGGTGTAATTAGAGGAATATCAGTATCAAGGGAAGTATAGTCTATATTAAAATCAAATCCAGTATTTTTCTTTAGTATTTCTTTTAATTTTTGATCATAAGCACCTTGAATAAATTGAGAAATAAGAGCTTCTTTACTAGTAATAACGATAGATTTTTTCATAAAATCGACGTTATCTATAGAAGCACCAGAAAACCAAGTATCAAATACATGAGGATCAACTGTACTTTTTAGTTCACGAAGAATAATTTCCCATAAGAAATTAGAATTACTCAATGAAATACCTCCTTAAAAAAATATATAAATAATTATAACATAGAATGTTAATAAAATAAAACATTAGTTATTCACAAGTTGTTAACAGAAGTTATTAACTATGTGAATAAAAAACTAAGGAAAAGCTGTGAATATGTTAAAAAGTAATAGAATATAAAAAGTATTTTCTAAGTTTTGAGAGTTTTTTAACAAACTTCAAGATTGATATAAATATAGTTTATAAGTTTTTCACACACAATTCACACCTGTGAATAACTTTTAAATGTGAAATTGTGAATAACTTTATAAAACTGTTAAAAACTTAAGAAAAAAGAAAATGTTTTCTTGATGTTAATAAAGTTATTAACAAAGATATGTGGATAACTTATAATAAATTGTGGAAAAGTGTTTAAAAGAGATACTTAAATATTTTCTTATACTGAGAAGCAAAAATTAACAGATTATTAACAACAAGGGCTGATTCAAAAGACCTAAAATTTAACAAAGTGTATATGAAAATTCGTAGATGCAGTGGTTTATTGATATCTAAATTCGATTTATAAAAGCTTTTTAGATATCTAATAAACTGTGCGGAGGTGACTCAACAAAATCGATTTCTACGAAATCACGATTTTCGAGTCACTCCCTTATTTTTATGTATAATGAAAGAAACAAGAATTTTAACCATAATTAGTGATAATATTAAGTTATTAGTTATAGTATATTTTCACTTGTCTAGATTTTTTTTTTAGAAATTATGATGTTTTTACTTGATAAATTATTTTAGATATGTTAAACTAATTCAGTTATTACATCTATCTAAGTAAAGAAAAGAAAACTCGAGGAGGACAAAATGAAACGTACGTATCAACCAAATAAAAGAAAACATTCAAAAGTACACGGATTTAGAGCTAGAATGAGCACTAAAAACGGAAGAAATGTATTAGCAAGACGTAGAGCTAAAGGAAGAAAAGTTCTTTCAGCTTAATGTTTGCGCAGAGGGTATCACGAAAGTGGTACCCTTTTTTTATTAGAGAATCCTAAAAAGTAAGAAAGATAGTTGTAAAAAGTTAAATAAACTGTTAAAATTATTAGTGTTAAGAAAGGTTTTAAAATGAAAAAAGAATATAGAGTAAAAAGAAGTCAAGATTTTGATAATATTATAAGAAAAAAACAATCTTTTGCGAATAGACAGTTTGTTATTTATTATCAAAAAAATAATTTAGACCATATGCGTTTGGGGATTTCTGTTAGTAAAAAATTAGGAAAAGCCTTTGAACGTAATAAAATAAAAAGATATATACGAGAAACTTTTAAAACAAGAAAAGAATTTGTTAAAAACTATGATATTATAGTGATTGCAAGACCTGGTGCTAAAGAATTGCCATTTTTAGAATTTGGTAGCAGTATCGATCATGTTTTAAAAAGATCAAAACTTATGAAAGCGAAGAGGAGTTAAGAATGGAAAAAGAATATTATTATGTTGGAGTTACTGTAGATGAGGCTATTAAAAAAGGATTAAAAGACCTAGCTTTATCAGAAGATGCAGTAAAAATTGAAGTAATCGAAGGTGGTAGCGCAGGTATTTTCGGTTTATTCAAAAAAGAAGCAAAAGTAAAATTAGTTCCATTAGATGAAGATTATAATAAAGAAGAAGCTGTTAAATTAGCTAAAACAACTGAAGAAGTAGTTGAGGTTGAAAAAGTAGTCGAAAAAGAACAAGAAGTTGAAGTAAAAATAACAGAAAAAGAAGAAGTTGTTGAAGAAAAAGTAGTTGCCCAAGAAGTTCACACAGAAGAAACAAAACCAGAAGTAGAAGAAACTGTTGTTACAGCTGAACACGATGAAGAACCTGTAAAAAAAGCTAAAAGAGAAGATTATATCGTAAAAAATAAAGATCGTATTGTAAATTATCTACAAAATATTGTTGTTGCGATGGGATATCCTGATGCGACTGTAGATTTTAGAGAAGATGGTAATCGTCACTTTACTTTAAATATTAAAACAGAAGAAAACACTAGTTTAATAATTGGTAAACGTGGAATAACTTTAAACAGTTTACAGTTTTTAGTTAATAACTACGCTAAAAAATTCAGTTCACACTACTTCAGAATAGAAGTTGATTGTGATGATTACAGAGAAAATCGTAAGAAAACATTAGAAGAATTAGCGTTAAACTTAGCTAAAAAATCTAAAAAAATCGGAAAACCTGTTGAATTAGAACCAATGACAAGCATTGAAAGAAAAATTATTCACAATGCCTTAACAGGAATTAAAAATGTTGAAACAGAATCACGTGGTGAGGAGCCACACAGATATTTAGTTATTACAGCTAAATAGGAGGCCTAATGAAGTCAGTATTAATAGTTGATGATAGTTCATATTATAGAAGTCGTGGAGCAGAAATTGCTAGTCGAGCAGGATATAAGTGTCATTATGCAGAAAATGGCGAACAAGCTGTGAGAATGTATAGAAGGATACAACCAGATTTTGTAACGATGGATATTTGTATGCCGATAATGGATGGTTTAGAGGCGACGAAAGAAATTTGTACGAAGTTTCCTGGTGCAAAAGTGCTTATCTGCAGTAGTGTTGGCGAAGTACCTGTGTATAAAAGACAAGCATTTGCTAATGGAGCATGTGGTGTACTGCCAAAAGAGTATGATTTAGATGACTTAGAATTCGCTATTTCAGAAATTGAACTTATGAACGAAGAGAATTAATATCTTATTAAAAACTTTTTAATAAAATAATAAAAAATGAGTAGTTTGGAGATTTATCCAAGCTACTTATTTTTTGTGGTTCTACAAAATTTAGGACTGATGAGAAGAGTCATGAGCTTAAAGCTCAGGAATCCTTTTTTTT
>CAMYEU010000085.1 GCA_947254465.1 uncultured Gemella sp.
TCACTTAATCTTATTTTTCCTTCTCACTCACAAATCCGTTTTTCTCTAATAGTTCTTTAGTTACTTTTTCTATTCCTAAAGGTTGTGCATAGAAGTCTGCAAATTTCTTAGTCCATGTTTTTATCTCACGTGCTTCAGTAAAGTCTACCATAGTTTTACGATATTCTTTTAATACTTCTACGTATGATTTAGTGAATTCATTGTATCTATAATTTTTTTAAATAGAGTTTAAAATTCAAACTAATTTTATTTTGCATTAGGATTCTCATTATTAAAAATTTCTATTAAATTCTCCATATCCTCTTTTGTTGCGTAATGTCTTACGAATGTTCTCGCCGCAGTCCTTCTATTATTCATTAAAGCACGTTCTTTATTTTTCTCATAATAAGCCTTACTCGCTTTCTTTTGTGCTTCAGACGTTTTTGATTCTGTCATACTATTCTCCTCTTTCACTTTAAATATTACTAATTTCTAAACAACAATTAGTCACGTACTATTCTGATTTCCTTAAATTGATTAAATTATATTTAATTCTTTATTCCTTCTCACTCACAAAACCATTTTTCTCTAATAGTTCTTTAGTTACTTTTTCTATTCCTGAAGGTTGTGCATAGAAGTCAGCGAATTTTTTAGTCCAAGTTTTTGTCTCACGTGCTTCAGCGAAGTCTACCATTGTTTGACGGTATTCTTTTAATACTTCTACGTTTGATTTAGGAAATTCATTGTATCCCACATTAGCCGCTTCTGGTAATCTAGGTTTAACTTTTTCAATAGATAACTCTTCATCCTTAACACCTATACTTAGTCCACATAAGAACAGAGCATTTTCTGGAATATTTAGTAATTCAGAAATCTTATCTCCAAAACTTCTTACTCCACCACAATAAACAATTCCGTATCCTAAAGACTCAGCAGCTAAAGCAGCATTTTGCATCGCAATACCAACATCTAAAGTACCGATAAGTAATGGTTCGTATTGATTAGAAATATCAAACTCTCCACCTTCAATATCAAATGATAGTTTAATGTTAGTATAATCTAAACAATATACTAAGAACGCAGCAGAATTTTCAATATGAGCAGCATTACCAGGTGCTTTATCACGGACTAAATCAGCGATTTGTTGCTTAGTCTCACCTGTAGTTACGATAATACTATAGTGTTGACCATTCATCCAACTTGCTCCTTGTTTAGAACCAGCGATGATTTGCTCAAGATGTTCCTTAGGTAGTTCTTTTCCTTTTACAAAACTACGAGTCGTACGATGATCTAGCATCGTTTTAATTACTTCATTCATATGTTACCTCCATGGTTAAATGAATTATTTGTTTGTGTCGATAGTTATATTATAACGTGAAAACATGAGGTTGAAAAGGGAAATCAGTGACTAATTTATACTATTTTACTATTTTACTATTTTGTTATATATATTTTTCCTCTATTTATCATACATTCTATATACTTAAAGTTATTACCTTACTTTATATTATTTTTCAGAAATTTTTTCTACTAACGTAGATTGAGTTAATAAAGAATAAATTTCATTAATATTTTTTTTATCTTGTCTATCATCTTTTCTAAATTTACAATATGTGAATATTAAATAACTTTTTGCTCTTGAAAGTGCAACGAAGAATGCACTCTTATCTTCTTCTGGTTGCTTATTAAAATTCCAGAATGCAGAATCCTCTAAACCTAGAAAATAAACTGCCTCATATTCTAATCCTTTACTTTTATGGATAGTCATTATTGGAATTGAGTTTTCACCCTTGAAATTAGATACTATTTCTATCCATTCACCCTGTAATTGAGAATATTCTTTATATAATAATTTTGAAAACTTATCAATGATAGTAGCTAGGTCATTTTTTCCATTGTACATTGAAAAGTTAGAAATAATTCTTTTTTCATCTATTTTTTCAATAATACAATAAATTAAATTTAGCATACTTTCTTCATTAGGAATAAAATTTGAAATTAGGTAAGTAATATCACTAACTATATTGTCAATCTCCTTATAGGATTTTGCTAAAATTAATTCATCAGTAAACTCATCTACTCCATTGATATTTCCATAAAAACTACTAATATTTTCCCAAATTAAAGGATCTCGTTTTCCTTGACTGCATGATATTAAATCTAATAATAGGTTACAAGTAGGGTCTTTTAAAAGCTCTTGATATTCATTTTCAATTCTTGCTCTAATCCCTTTACTGCTTAATGTAGTTATCAATTTTGAACTATAATCATCAACCTTCTGTTTTGCTAGAATACAAATTTCTGATGATCGTATACCTCCTTGAATTTTTGATTCTATATCATTTGCAATTAACTCAGCTTCTAAACTTTCATTTTCAAATTCAAATAATGTTATTTCACCCTCTTGAAATTCTGGATAATTATTGGTCTGAATAGAACTTTGATTTCTATTTAATATCTGATGAACCTCTTTTTGAAATTCAACAAGTTTAGGTACAGAGCGGTGATTCATCAACAATTGATATTCATTTGAATTAAAGTCTCGAATATAGTCTGGAAAAATATCAGGCTTTGCACCTGCCCATCTCATAATGGCTTGCTTATTATCTCCAACTGCTGTTAATTTACAAGACGAACCTAAAAAACAAGTTTTTAATAAATCATACTGGGCATATGTAGTATCCTGAAATTCATCTAGAAATACAAAATCGTATGTCATTTGAAGTGCTTTACGGATATATTCGTTAGTAGCTATTATTTGAGTACTCAACTTTGTTATTTGACTATACAAGAGAACCGGATTATTATCTTGTGTTCCTTTTAGTAAATCCTTTTTTAATTTGTGAGTATTCCCGTCATTAAGTATAATATTTTCGACAAAATTTCTTATATCTGACATTCTACATCCATTAACATTAATTTCATTCATAGAGAGTAGTTCTTTTATAGTATCCCAATCTTCAATCAAATAATCTCTTGATGGTCGTATATCCTCAGGTAGAACATCTCTAAATTGGTCTAAAATTCTCTTTTCAAAAGCCGAATAGGTTAATGAGGTAAAACGAGAAGCATATTCATCACCATAACGTTTCTTAACTCTTTCTTTCAAATTTGATGCAGCATCCGTTTTGAAACTTAATGCTAGAATTTTTTTCGGAGAAACGCATTTATTTGTAGAGAATAGATAGTCTAACTTTTGAGCTAGTAATTCAGTTTTCCCTGCACCTGGTCCAGCAATGACTAAACAGTTTGTTACATCTTTGACGGCTTCTAATGCAGTCTTTTCTAAAATGATATCTCCTTTAGGAAACCACTCCTCACTCTTTATCATGTTCAATACCTCCAAGTAATTCTTCAGCACGGTTAACTATTTTTTCAAATACAGGGGGCAGATTTCTTGTTAATTCATCATTACTAATAGATGATAAAAATTGCATATGAGTTGTTGGCTTTCCTCTACCTAAAAAGAAATATTGATACCAAATCATTAATTCTTTCTCTTCTATAGTAAAACTATCCCCCGGTCCACTCTTATCCTTTAAAGTAGCTATCTTTGCTTCTTCTATACGTTTTTCGAGGCCTTTTAACTGCAATTTATCAATACAATCCAAATCAGTTAATTTTACCTTTTTACTATTCCCACCTGAATCAGCATATAAAACGACTGGGCCTTCCTTCGAAGATAACATATCCAGATAATGTTCCTTATAATACTGTAACATTAAGAAGTCAATATCAAGTGGTGCAGAAAAGAAAACATTAAATTTTTCTAAATGATTTATCCAGGATAACAATGGTTGAGAGAGGATATCAGATATCTGATTAGAATTAATTCTAGCAATCTCTTGATCGTTCAATATTCTGCCATCTTTCATTTTCACTAAATCATTACGCTCAATACCTATTTTTAGTAACTGCTGGATAGCATATTGTACTCTCCCCCAACCACCTCCGTATCTCTCATTATCAAAATCCAACAAGGTAATATGAGGAATTCTGAGAGCATTTAATAATTTCCAAAAATAGTTGACATGTCTGCCCCCTAAAGGGACAATTGAAATCTGAGAGCTATCTACCTCTTTCCCAAGTAAATCAAAAAACTTTGGTAATAGCAGTTCCTCACTGTCGCCTTCACCTAGAACTACTAACTTCGCAAAATATAGTTCAGGATAAGCTTGGATTGCTCCCTTAATATATTTATAAGATTCATCTATAGCTTGAGGTAGCTGTATATCAGAAACAATGGTTTGAAGAACTCTGTCATTATTTTCTATTCTTAAATACCTCAAATCTTCTGGGTCAATTCTTTTTACAATAGCTGGAGAATGTGACGTTAAAATTACTTGAGAGTTGTCATTATTGCCTAATTGCTTAAATCTTTTTATCAGTTTTCCAATGTGATGTGGAGCAATATGATTTTCTGGTTCTTCTATTGCTAAGATAGTTAGTACTGGTGGAATCAACTTAAATCTTGGATTATCAAGATTTTCTTCACGGTCTTTGGTAATTTCTAACTCAATATCAAGTATCGAATCAACAAGTGAAAAATAAAAAATAGACCTCAGTCCATCTCCTAGATCTGAAACTGTAAATGCTTCTTCAGTGGTTGTTGGTGAAAATTTTAAGGCAATCTGTCTAAGTGCTGTCGCCATCTCAGAAGAATTAATAATCAACTCTGCTTGAGAAAAACGGTTATCTTCATGATATAATCCCCATGATTTCTGAATCACATTGTTGATCTGAGTTAATGCTCCATTTTCAGATAAAAAGGTGTTATTCAACTCATCAATTTTATCTGTAATTTCATTTATCTCATCTTCAGTCCAATTTATACTATTTACCAACCTACTTAACATACTACCTGAAGCATTACCCAACTCCTTCTCAGGCGTTCTTGAAGCAGGTACATAAAGTACCCTAATTTTATCCAAATCCTTTCTAGGAGCACGATGTTTGTCTTCATCTCTAATAGTATCTTCATCAGATGAAATATAATAGAATTGAGTATCAACACTTCCTTCAACTGTTCCATCATCTTCCCAAGAAGATTCTAACCTGATTCGTAGAAATGGTTTGGCATCATCTTGAGAAACTGTAAAGTGTTCAAAGAATGTTGGAATAGCAGCTCCATATGAATTTCTATCTATCTCATCAAATTCAAAAATAGTTTCTATAAAAAGCTCCCTTGTATTTTCACCAGGCCTTGATCCTTTTGGTAGATGAAAATCATTTTTTCGAATGATTCTATCGCTTTGTTTATCTGAAAACAGCTTACTCAATGCCTGTAATACAGTTGTTTTTCCCGAACTATTATTTCCAATCAGTACCGTTTGATTGTTAAATTCAATAACTTGTCTTTCACCGAATGATCTAAAATTATTAATAATTACTTTTGTTAATTTCATTTATTCTCCTTTTTTAACTTTTCTTATTTTTAAAAAATGATTTTCACTATTTCCTTTACATATCATAAACTAGATTAATACTTTAATTACCTATAGCTATGCATTATTTGGAAAATTACTATTTATAAAATACCAATTCATATTTTATAACATCATATTTAATTGAAATTTAATCCAAATATATAGAATGACCATCTTTTGTTATATTTTCATATTATTAATTCTTGTACCTATCTGTTGAATATCTAGCTATCTAATTGCACACCCCTAGATACAATTCATATTCTATATATTTATTACTTATAATCACAAATATTAGGTTCTAAAAATATTATTTTTTTAGCTTAAATTAAATTTACAAATACATATCTATTTTCCGGTTTCTCTTCTGAATACTTTCCAAATATTATAGATATTCTATCTCTTAATTTTTTCATCTCTTTTTCCTTTGTAGTTCCCTCATAAGATGATGATTTTTCTAAAATTGGATTATCCTCTAGATCGAAATGATACAAACAAGTTTTCTCTTTTATACTATCACATACTCTTTCTAAATCACCTAATTTCGCTTTATCTTCAAGAGAAAAATTAACCTTATGTCTATACTGATTTCCTTGTATCTGAATATCAAATGATGATGTAGTACCTTCGATAGGAAGATCAATCCCAAAATGGTGTCCTCCCCTTATTCTACCAGAGTATGTTTTATACCCTAAATCAGAAATATTATTCTGTAAATTCGCATAATGAATCTTCTCGATAACCGACCTTAATCTCATACCTTCAAGTACCTTATTACTAGATTCTTCTAAAAAGTATGATTCACCATAGCTTATCTTTTCAATTGAAAATCTTCTAATTTTACATACTTAATATCTCTAAAATTATTTTGTTTATAAACTATATCTTCTTTTAAATATCCCCTATTTTTTATATATAACTGTTGATTTTTTTAAAAATTTCATCATAAAACTTATTTTGAATGTACTTTTCTAGCATCATAATTACTACCTCTTACAAATTCTGTTATATCTATAATTATATCATATTTTTTACAGAAAAAAATATAAATCTTTGAAATCGTTTTTATAGTTTTATACAAAAATTAAGAACCTAGAAATAAATTCCAGATTCTAACTTATAAAAATTACTATTTATGTTTATATTTTTTTGATAAACGACTATCTATATTTTTTATTATATTGACTGCATTCTTATTAAATGTTAATGTACCTATTTTTGTTAATTCTCTAGAATTAAATATAGCGTTATATAGTTTTTCAAACTTATCACTATTCATATCTTTCGATGTTTCATCTTTTTCTAATAAAAAATTATCTAAAAAATTTTCAGGTAAATTTCTAAAAACTTTACTAATCGGCTCTGAATTCCTTCCTTCGATAATATTAGTATATAAATCTCTATCAATTAAATCTATAGCTATTATAATTGGTATAACACAATAATTTAAAAATTCTTGACTATTTGAATCATACATATCCTCTTTAAAATTTTCAGTTGCCACTTTAACATTTTGATATAATCTCACTATTTCTCTTAATGAAAAATCAAAAGTTTCAATGATTGATACACATACAGTATTTATTATATAATCCTCAGAATTATTTAATCCCATATTTTCATAAAATTTCATCATATTGGCTTTAGGTAATTTTACCTGTAAATCAAAAAATCTATCTAAATACTTTGTCGCATTAAAATTATTACCATAATAATGTTTTATAGTGTATTGCAATTGATTTATATTTACTGAGAATACGAAAATTATTCTATCGTCTTCCATATAATGTTTTATTTGTTCAAGGAGTTTTACCTGTCTCTTATACACATCTCCGAGCCCACGAGACATCTCAGGAT
>CAMYEU010000086.1 GCA_947254465.1 uncultured Gemella sp.
AACGTATGGATTTTTCTTTAAAAATTTCAACATGTCATCTCCTCCAAATTTTTTTATTTTTTAAATATGTTATATACAATAATATATTTATTAATATTTGTCAATATATTATTAAAAAATATTACCTTTTTTGTTGGATAAATGTTTTAAATTTTCTGACAATTAAAGAGAGTTATAGATGAAATATTTCGTTTACAATTCTAACACATCAATAATACAATCATTTTCAAACAATTAATTTTCTATAATGAATATATATATACTTTAAAATAAAAGGATTTGATAATTGAGAATAGTTATCAAATCCTTTTGTTTTTTCCTATTTTTTTATTTCTTCTTTATAGTCACAATGCGCACATTGTACACCTTTTTTTCCTTCATATAAGATATTTGTACATTTCGGACAATTTCTATTTATGGGTTTATCCCATGAAACAAAATCACATTCTGGAAATCCTTCACAACCGTAAAATAATTTACCTTTTTTAGATTTTTTCTCTAAAATCTCATGTTTCTTACATTTTGGACATGTTACTCCAACCTTTTTTTGGATAGTATTAGTATATCTACAGTCAGGGAAATTAGAACAAGCAATAAACTTACCGAATTTACCTAACTTAAATACAAGTGGTGAAGAACATTCTGGACAGCTTTCTCCAGTAAATTCTTGTTTAATCTCCACTTTTTCCATTTCCGTTTCTGCTTTTTCAACATCTTTTCTAAAATTACTATAGAAGTTATATATAGTTTTTTCCCATCCTACTTTACCTTCTGCTATATCGTCTAATTGACTCTCAAGATTAGCTGTAAACTTAGTGTTTATTATATCAGGGAAATATTGTTCTGTTATCTTACTAACTAATGTTCCTAATTCAGTTGGTGTAAATACTTTATTTTGTAATTTTGCATAATATCTCTTTTGTAAAGTATCAACAATTGTAGCATAAGTTGAAGGACGCCCTACTCCTAATTCTTCAAGTTCAGCTATCAGTTTAGCTTCAGAATATCGTGCAGGCGGTTGAGTAAAATGCTGTTCTTCTTTAATTTCTTTAACTTTTGCATCTTCTCCAACTTCAAATTCTGGTGCAAGTTTTACTTTTTCTTTTTCCTTCAATACAGCTAAGAATCCATTAAACAGCAACTTAGAATGTGCTCCTCTATAGACAACTTTATTATTTTCAAATGTTGTTGTACTTGTTTCATAAACTGCAGCACTCATTCGACTAGCTAAGAATCTTTCCCATATCAGTTTATATAACTTGTATTGATCATTTGATAAGTATTCTTTAATACTATCAGGCGTAAAATTAACATTTGTAGGTCTAATTCCTTCATGAGCATCTTGAACATTCTTGCTTGATTTTCTAGCTTTAACTGCTGATGCTAGATATTCTTTACCAAAATTATTTAGTATATAATCACTAGCCATTTTAACCGCTTCATCAGAAACCCTTGTAGAGTCCGTTCTCATGTATGTAATTAAACCAGTAACTCCACCTAACTTTTTAAGGTTAATACCTTCATACAATTCTTGAGCAACACTCATAGTTTTACGTGTTTTAAAGTTAATCTTTCTTGAAGCATCTTGTTGCATTGTAGAAGTGATATAAACATTCGGTGCATTTCTATTCTTATTAGTTTTTGCTACATCGATAACTTTAAATGTATCACCTACAATTGCTTTTCTTATATTATCTACATCCTTCTTACTCTCAAGCTTAAGCTTTTCACCTTTATAAGAATAGAAATTAGCCGTTAAGACTTTTCTATTTTTTATAAAATCGATTGGCATAGACCAGTATTCTTGTGGAACAAATTTTTGAATTTCTTCTTCTCTATCAACAATTAGCTTTAGAGCTGCATTTTGCACTCTTCCTGCTGATAACTTCGGTTTTACTTTTTTCCAAAGAACAGGAGAAATATTATATCCAACTAAACGATCTAATATTCTTCTAGCTTGTTGTGACTGAACTAAATCAGTATTTATCTTACGTGGATGCTTTATTGCATCTTTTACCGCATCTTTTGTTATTTCATTAAAAACAATTCTGTTATCGGAATTATTATCTAATCCTAAAATATGTGCAATATGCCAAGCTATTGCCTCTCCTTCTCTATCGGGATCGGATGCTAGGAATACTTTTTTCCCTTTGGCTTCTTTTTTTAAAGACTTAATTACATCGCCCTTCCCTCTTATAGAAATATAATCAACATCTACATTTCCATTATCTAGTACTTCTACTCCCATTCTACTTTTAGGAAGATCTCTTACATGACCTTTTGAAGATATTACTCTATATTTTTTCCCTAGATATTTTTCAATAGTTTTTGCCTTAGAAGGAGATTCGACTATTACTAAATTTTCTGCCATTTTCTTCTCTCCATAATTTTATAATAAGTAGTATCTTAAAACATTTTTATTAACTTGTCAACTTTTTCCATTAAAAATTAATCAATTTTAGTCAATATTAATGGTTCAGCATTTTCTCTAACAACAATAGTATGTTCATATTGAGCAATATAAGAACCATCATTTGCAACTAATTCCCACTCATCTCTATCTGAATTCCCTACAGTTTTTGCTTTAGTAGATACGAAAGGTTCCACTGCTAAACACATACCATCTTTTAAGATTAAATTGTCCCACGGATCAAAATAATTGAACACATGCTGTGGTTCTTGGTGTAATGAAGTTCCAATTCCATGCCCCGTTAAGTTTTCGATTACTTCTAATTTATGTTCTTTTATTTTTTTATGAACATGTTTACCAATTTGGTTAATTTTTCTTCCTGCTACAGCATGTTTAATTCCTTCGTAAAAAGCTTCTTTAGCAACTTCACACACTTTTTCTTTCATTGGATCATCTACTTTACCTACAACAAAAGAAATTCCAGTATCTGCATAATATCCATCTTTGCATCCAGATACATCTATATTAAGTAAATCACCATCTTTTAAAATTTTAGTACTTGATGGAATTCCATGTGCAGCTTGGTAATTTAATGAAATACATGTATATCCTGGAAAATCATACTCTGTAATTGGCGCTGATTTTGCACCATATTTTTCAAATAATTCTTTTGCTATATTATCTAAGTCTTTTGTAGAAACACCTGGTACTGCTTTTTTTACCATTTCATCTCGAATGGTAGCACAGATGAATCCTATTTCTTTCATTTTTTGTAATTGTTCTTCTGTTTTAATAATCATGATTTCTCCTTTTATTTAACTAACTCGAATAAGTTTTTAATAGAATAAGTTGGTTTATGCTCTTTGTTTTGTAAATCTTCTAAGCTTGTAACACCAGTTTGAACGTGAATGGTATCTATACCACCATTAATACCAGACATAATATCTGTATCATAATTGTCTCCTACCATAACAATTTCATCTTTGCTATAACTAAATAAATTCATAGCACTTTCCATAATAATTTTGCTAGGCTTACCAATAAATGTAGCTTGTGTCGAAGTTGCATACTCTAGATACTTTACTTGTCCCCCGTTACTTGGTACGAATCCATTTGCTGTTGGTAACAATGTGTCTGGATTGGTACCAATCAGTTCCGCCCCATTCAATACAGCTTTTGCAGCAGTTGCAAGTTTATCATAAGTAAGTTGTCTATCAAGACCAACTACAACTGCATCAACATCTTCCTCATTTTCTCTTTGAGAGAATGAATTTAAAGTATTCTTAAGCCCCGCTTCACCGATTACATATAAATTTTTATATCCTTTACCTTCAAGATAAATTTTAGTAGCATCACTTGATGTAAATACATGTTCTTTTGATGTCTCAATATCAAATTTCTTTAAATGTTCTGCTACATCTTTAGGTTGTCTAGTTGAATTATTAGTTAAAAATAAATAATCTATGTTATTTGTATTTAAATAATCAACAAACTCCTTTGCATATTTTATCTTTTTATCACCATTATAAATAGTACCATCTAAGTCTATTAGATATAATTTATATTGTTTTATACTCATTCCATCTCTCCATTAATTTCATTTATCATAATATATTCAAATATTAGTTTCTTCTATAAGAATAAATTACGCAACTATTTCTATTTTACACCGATTATAAAAAAAATAAAAGCATTAATTAGGATTTTCCTACTTAATGCTTATATAAAATCGTTAAAAATACTATTTAAAAAAACTAGCCACGAGTTCATTTCCGTTAATTGTTTCTTCTCGTGATACCAAACTATCATTATGACAGATTGTAAAGTTATATACCATTTTAGTCTATTTCTATACTTTATTGTTGGCTCTTGCCCATAAATTTTTAGCCATTCATTCCATTCGCTTTGCGGTATGTATCGATATAATACAAATGAAATATCGATAGCTGGATCACATAGAATAGAATGCTCCCAATCTACTAAGAATAGTTTACCTTGATCTGAAAGTAACCAGTTATCTTTATGTAAATCTGTATGACAAGGTGTGTATTCTACATCATCATCTGGCAAACACTTCTCTAAATAATTTAATGCATCCACAATATTACTATTTTTTCTAAGATCATCAGCAATAATAGATTTTAAATTACAAAGTGATCTAGCTGCTGTTTCTTCAGCATAGCCTTGAGCTTTCATAATTTTTTTTAGTTTTGATGATCCGTGCACTTTTTTTAAAATTTCAGGTATACGTTTATCCGTCATATCTTCCGTATTTAACGTTCTACCATTTTCAAAATCTTGTGCGATTAATACATCTCCATTACTAATACGCTTAGTCCATCTTAATCTAGGTACAATACCTTCTGCAGAAAGAGTTGCTATCATCGGAGTAGTATTTTTTTTAATAAAGTAACGTTGATTATCTCTCGAACAAAAATAATCTTCGTTATATGTATCATCTAAAGTCCAGCCCATCTGATAATATTCTTTAGACATATTTTATACTGCTCCTTTCTTCAATCTCTTTTTAAAAATTATAATGCACTATATATTTTACATTCTTTAATCATTTTTTTCAAGATACTATTTTAAAACTAAAATTAAAAATCTCAAAGATATTATAATTTATATATATATGAATCAACATTAATATCTTTGAGATTGCTTATTACCTTATTTATTATAAAAGAAACATTATATCTAATAAATATTTTTATAAAATTTATTATTCACAGCAAAGTTTATAAATTCCCTCAGCATAAATTGCAGTTGCTAATAATAAATCTTCTACTTCTAAATATTCATTTGCTTGGTGCATTGTATCTTCTTTACCAGGGAAAAGTAATCCAAATGCAACACCTTTTTTAAGACAGCGTGCATATGTTCCTCCACCTAATACAAATGCGTCATTTTTAGTGTCCCCTGTATGTTTTCTATAAACATCCATTAATGTAGTTACTAATTCATCATCTTTTGGTACATAGTGAGCTTCTTTAGTACTTGTAACTTCAATATTAATATTATCTTCCTTAACTCCTTTTAATCTATCTACTAAATCAAATTTCTTAGGATGACGACAATCTGTTGAAACTACACCAACTTTTTTCTCTAAATCATAATCTAGAATACCATAGTTATACGTAGCTTCTCCCATTTCATTATCAGAATAATTAATTCCTAATTTTTTACCAAATGGATCATTAGCTAGCTTTTCTACTATATATTCTACAAAATTTTTACCATTATTATCTAATCCTAATGTACTTAAAAATTCTGCTAATTTTGTTGCAGCATTTATACCATATTGTGGTGTTGATCCGTGTGCTGCTTTTCCTTTAAGTGTAAGCTTAATTGTATTTTCTCCCTCAACTTCACCTTCAAGTTTTTCTTGTTCTAAGAATTGTTCAAATTTTTCTTTAATATCTGCTACTTCACCTTCTAATTCAGCTTTTGCACTGGCAATAACCATATTTAAAACTTGACCACCATTAAATTTAACAAGTTTATAATTATACTCTCCATCTTCACTAACAAACTTCAGTTTATGATCAAAAGTTGCTCTTGCTTTTTCAGCATACACTAATGGGAACATTGCATCTGGCGTAAATCCAGAAGCTGGTTGTTCTTCGTGTTTAAAGTATGCTTCAACACATCTAAATCCAGTTTCCTCATCACTTCCAACAATCACCCTTACTCGTTTATTCCATTTTACACCTAGTTTATCTAAAAGTTTAACAGCGTAATAAGCTGCCATTGTAGGTCCTTTATCATCTAATGATCCACGAGCAAATATTTTACCATCTCTTATTTCTGGTTTAAATGGATGACTAGTCCAGTCAGCTTCTACTACTGGTACTACATCAACATGACCAAGAATACCAAACAATTCTTCACCTTGACCTACTTCTATATGTCCTGCTTTATTTTCTACTAATTTAGTTTTATAACCATCACGTTCTCCAAAAGACAGTATTAGGTCTAGTGCTTCTCTTGGTCCACTACCAAATGGCGTTTCTTCAGTGATATCAGTCCCTAAAATAGAACGTACACTTAACAACTCAAATAAATCTTTAAGTAAATCCTCCTTATGATTTAAAACCTCTTGTTTAAAATCTATATTCATAATAAATCCCTCCGTTAATTATTTAATTTATTTAATTCCTCATCTGTTAAATATCTATATTCACCTAATTTTAAATTTTTGTCTAAACTTAAATTACCTATAGATAATCTCTTTAAATATGTTACTGTCACACCAAGTGATTTCATCATTCTTTTAACTTGATGAAATTTCCCCTCTGTAATATATATATTTGCTTTACTACTAGATTCACTGCTATCTAATATTTCTAAACGAGCAGGTTTACATCTATATCCATCCTCTAAAATCACACCTTTTTTTACAACTTCCAGATGTTCATTTTTTAGTTCTCCATTTACCTCTACATAGTATTTCTTTTCAACATTTTTTTTGGGAGAAATTAGTCTATGAGCTAAGTCACCATCATTAGTCAATAACATAAGTCCCTCAGTATCCTTATCAAGTCTTCCGACTGGAAATACTTTGTGAATGCGATCTTCTTCTTTTAAAATATCCACAACTGTTTTTTCAATCGCATCTTCTGTTGCAGATATCGTGTCTTGCGGCTTATTCATCATAATATAAACATATTTTTGATAAACTAACCTATTTCCATTCACCATTACCTGATCATTGATTTCATCAACCTTATAATCAGGACTCTTTATTAAAATATCATTAATTAATATTCCCTTTTTAATAATTTTTTTCGCTTCTGCTCTACTTAGTGTCTGTCTCTTATACACATCTGACGCTGCCGACGATATGCA
>CAMYEU010000087.1 GCA_947254465.1 uncultured Gemella sp.
TCTCGTGGGCTCGGAGATGTGTATAAGAGACAGCTTTAACCCTCCATTGATTTGCACTGTCATAAAGCTCTAATAATTCCTTATATTTTCCACCTTTTGAAATAAGTTCTTGATCACAGCCTCTTTCAATTATTTCTCCATTCTCTAAAACTAAAATTTCATCAACAGAACGAATACTACTCATCCTATGGGCAATCATAATAACTGTTTTATCTTTCATAAGGTTTTTAAAGGCCTTTTGAAGCTCATACTCATTGTCTGGATCAATAGAAGCACTAGCTTCATCCATAATTACAATTTTAGATTTCTTGAGCATGGCTCTCGCAATAGCAATTCTCTGTTTTTCTCCTCCTGATAAATAGACTCCTTTTGAGCCAATCATGGTATTCTCCCTTTCAGGAAACTTATTTAAAATAACATTACAACCTGCAAGTTCCATAGCCTTCATAACTTCTTCCCTACTTGCCTTTCTATTAGCAAGAGCAACATTTTCGTAAATAGATGTCTTAAAAAGTTTGCTATCCTGAAAAACAAAAGAAATTGTGTTTATTAGAGTATCCTTACTATAAGATTCTATGGGTGTCTCTCCAATCTTTATACTACCACTATCTACTTTGTAAAATCCAGATAATAGCTTTACAATAGTCGATTTACCTGAACCTGAATGTCCAACTAATGCATATTTTTTTCCCTCTTGTAATTTAAAGGATAAGTTTTCTAATACTTTATTTCCATTGTAGCCGAATGTTACATTATCAAACTCTATATTATAATTTTTGAAATCACTATTCTCTCCATAAGACAATTTATCTTCACTCATTTTTTTATATAAATCTTCCAAAGTATCTACAGCATACCTAGCATTAAAAATATTCATGTTAGCCCATATGATTTTCATAAATGAAACCATCATTACCCCACTTAAAAATAAAATCATGAATAGTTCAACAACAAGCAAATTAGCATTATTTACTTTATTTATAGTAAAAACTAATGGAATAGATAAAATTGCAATAATGCCAAAAAATATCCACTGATATAAAACATAAGGTTTTTTAGAACTAATAGAGTAATCAAGAGCATACTTAGAGTAATCCTTAATCGCCTTATAAAGATTTTTAAAAGACGCTACAGTAGCTCCAAATATTTTAACAACCTGCATTCCTCTAACATATTCTACTGTTTCACCACTTAAAGCTTCTAGAGAATCCTGATAAAGTTTCATAAACTCTCCTCCACCCATCATGTTTTTTAAGATAGTAGCACCCACTATTGTTAATATGAGAATAACTATTCCCACTCTACTACTAATAGAAAAGGCAAGTATTAAAGATAAGACTGGAATTAAAAAAGCTTGTGAATTATCTGGTATCATATGTGCTACTGCCGTATGAGTTTTAGCTGCATTATCATCAATAGTTTTTCTTATAATTCCAGATGGATTTAAGTCATAAAAACGAAAACTTGCTCCTGTAAGTCCATCTATCCCTTTCTTTCTCAAATTAGTTTCTAAACGAAATCCGAGCTTATGGGAAAATAAACCTGATAGTAAATATACCAAAGCTCCCAACGTCAAACACAAAACAGTTTGAATAGACATTGCTTTAGCAACTAATAAATCCTCCTCAACAATTGAACTTCTTAAAAATTTATACAACAATGAATATCCGTACACCATCAGAAACGCAGATAGTACTGATAAGAAAACTGCTATATATCCATTATGTTTTCCCTCAGGCACATAGGAAAAAAGCCTTTTGTAAATTTTCATATTTACCCCCTTAATAATATTTTGATAAATTTCAAATAAAAAATACGAATTACTTGATAACTTTTATCATAAATATATTGTAAAATATTTTCGTTTGTTTTACAATATATATAGGTTTATATGTCTAAACGTGTTATTGGAGGTTTGTATGGAAAATTTTGAAAGTTTAATAAATGCTTATGTTTCATCGGAATTAAAAGACGAGAATTATTTTCATCCTCTAGGGAGGTATTATATAGCTAATACGAAATTATATAATGGTTATTACTGGTATTACGAAAGTAGCGACTTTATAATAGACATTCATAATCTTTTCATAAAAGAAGATTTTGTAGAAGATGCCCTTGAATCAATGCAAAATTATGTTGCATTAATTTCCAATTTTGTAATATCTGGAAACGGAGAATGGTTTAATCACTATCAGTCAATTGAACCTTTTTCTATGTTTGTTATGGATCCAAGAGACAAAAAGAATAGATATCTTATACATAAAAATTCTAAATTGTTTCTTGTAGGTGTAAAATTTAAAAAAAGTTTTTTAGAAAAATACTATCCACCATATTCTTACTCAAATAATATAGATGATTTAAAAGATATATTTTTTCAATCTAAAAATTCAATTGTTAATCCAATAAGTAGGATTGTTAAAGATATTTTGACTTGTAAACTTGAAAATATTGAAGCTAAACTTTTCTTTGAGGAAAAGGTAAAAGAGTGGTTTCATATAACTGTTGAGACTAGTGAAGATTTAAAAAATTTTAAGCCTCTTTCGACAGAAGATGAAAAACTTATTGAGAATGTAGAAAGATATATTAGCGATCATTATTCTAGCAACATACCTCAATCACTTCTAGAAAAAATCGCTTGTATGAGTGGAACAAAGTTAAAGGAAAGTTTTAAGAAAAAAACCAATTTGAGTATTACAGAATTTACCCAAAGAAAAAGAATGAATATAGCAGAACAGCTATTGTTAAATACGGACCTAGAAATTAGATATATTTCAAAAACAGTAGGCTATACTTCACCTAGCCGATTTAGTAAGCTTTACAAAAGATATAAAGGTGTATATCCCATAGAAGTTAAACAAATGATTAACCTAAACAAATGATTATTATATATAATATGAGAAGGATGGTAAAATTTTTTTACTATCCTTCTCATTCCTATTTTCAAACCATTTTATATATTCCATCTGCTACATTGTTTAAAAACTCATAATCATGCGAAACAACAATTACAACTTTATTGGATTTTTTCGCCAAATCTTTTATAGCTTCTGATACAATTATCATATTTTTGAAATCTAAGCCACTTGTAGGCTCATCAAAGATTATGATTTCTTTATCTGAAAGTAGAGCTAAGGCAATTGTTAACCTTTGTTTTTGTCCTCCTGAAAGCGACATTGGATGCTTATCTTTATATTTATCTAATCCAAGCCTGTTAAGAACTATATCTACCTGATTTAATCTATACTCAGGCAAATTTAATTCACACTCTTCTTTTACACTTCGAGTGAATAATTGTGAATTAATGTCTTGTGTTACAAGGTATGTATTTTTTAATCTATCTTTATTATTTAAAAGTTTATTGTTTAAAAAAACACTTCCTGTATTTTTCTTCATAAGTCCTGAAATACACTTTAACAGACTTGTTTTTCCTATACCATTTTTCCCAACTATACCTAATACTTCACCTCTATTCAAAGAAATATTAATATCTTTAAATATGAAATTTCCATTTATTGTATACGATAAATCTTCACATACATACTCATCATTTTTATTAAATTCTTTTTCAAGAACTTTCAACTTCGGAGTAGATAAAGTTCTAATTTTGAGATTATTTTCTTTTTTTGAGTTAAATAATTTTATCTCTTCTTGTGTAAAACAATCCTTAATTATACCTTCGTCTATATAATATGCTTTATCAATTATATCTTTTAAATAATATAATCGATGTTCTGCAACTATAATTGTCTTGCCTTCTTTTTTAAATATTTCAATATTATTTTTTATCGTTTCAATTGTATCCATATCAAGATTTGAAGATGGTTCATCCAATACGACAATATCTGTGTTTAATGCAAAAATAGATGCAAAAGCTAAAATTTGTTTTTCTCCACTTGACAATGAGATGACATTTTTCCCCAGTAATCTATCTATGTTTAATCTATTAATAGTTTTTTTCAAGCTTTTTTTTATTAACTCTGGATCAGCTCCCATGTTTTCAGGGCCAAATACAATTTCTCCCTCAACATCAGAATTAAAAAATTGAGATTTTGGATTTTGAAATATTGAACCAACTTTTTCTGAAATTTTATATTGTGATATATTTCTAGTAGATTCTCCATCTATTAAAACTTCTCCAACAAAGTCAGTTTGTTCTTCAAAATGTGGTATAATTCCATTTATTAATTTAGTCAATGAGGTTTTGCCTGAACCACTTAGTCCCATAAGTAGTATACATTCCCCTTTTTCAACATTCAAATTGATGTCTTTTAATATTTTATATCCCGTTTTAGATGTACAAGTTACATCATTTATATTAATATAATCCATTACAACTCACCTAAAATATAGCCATAATTAAAACAACAGATAAAATCACTAATACATCATAAACAGTAAATTTAAAATCAATTATTGTTGTTTTTCTACCTGGATTCTCAACTCCTCGTGTTACAGCTGCCTTAGATAACTCTTCAGACATATCAATCGCAGAATTTATTATAGGTACAACAAATATATCCATGTTTTTAATCATACTAATCCCCCTTATTTTCATTGATTCTCTAACACAATGTATATCTTGTCTTAATGTGGGAAAATATCTATAAGTTATCATAAATGCTAAAATAAAATTTTCTGAGAATTTAAATTTTCTAAAAACTCCTGCAATTCCTCTTACAGTCACCGTTTTGTATAACAATGTTCCTGCCATTATGCAAGGAAAAATCTTCCTTGCATAAGAAACAGGTACAATAAATGTCGTTACAATCCACTTGGGTGAATGGGGAAAAACAAAATAATTTATTATTAAAAAAGTAATAAAAGTTAAATATACTTTTAATCCCGATTTAAAATTTCCGCAGACCGTCAATATAATCAACAAATAGCTCATTAAAACTAATTCACTTGCCACCGTTCTACTTTTAAAGAAAAATATATTTACCAATAAAAGCAGTATTATTGAGGTTCTAGGATCTAATTTTAATCGCCTGAACATTTTAATTTCTCGCCTCAAAATTTTTATATAGAAATGATTTTAAAATCCCACAAGATAATAATCCAAAAACAAATGGTGTTACAATTAACACAATTAACATTGGTGTATTAATAAAGCTTTTTAATGTATTAACATAATCTACTGGCATTCCATTTTCAAGCATTTTTGATATGAATTCATCTTTTAAAATCCATACTTGTGCTGGAGAACCTATCATACCTAGTGAAAAAAAAGCATATGAAAGTGAATCCCCTTTATAACTATCATACTTTGATAGGTATCTTATTAGCTCTGCCAATATACTGGCAATTGCTAATGATGCAATTATTATTAAACTAAATTGACCAGTTAAATAGTATATTATAGCAACAATAACCCCCATTATTATGACTGCTCCTGTTTTTTTAACTTTTTGAACCATAATCATATATGGGATAGAACCAACTAAAGCTATAAAACCAGGCATAAGCACCCACATTAATGGATGAAGACCTCCTAAAAGCATAAAACCAAAATTGATTGCAAAATATATTGCAGTAAATATACCTATCGTAATAACATCTTTTCCTCTTAAATTTTTCATTTTTTCCTCCTTATTTTATTGTTAACATATTAGCTAACTCTAATACTTGCTTATCATCTTGAATAATACTATAATGATTTCCTTCTATATATTTCTTGTTTACCTTACCTACTAAAATAGAATCCCAAATTTTTAGAAGTTCTTCAAAATCTCCAAAAGCTCCTTCATGATTCGTTGTAATATAATAATCAATATCGCCAAAGTAAATGTTTGGCATATAATGCTGAGCCTCATATGATTTTTTAAAAGTTAAAAATGCTTCCTTAAATAATTCATGCGGTATATAAGAGTTTTTTGATTTATCTAGCATATTTGAATAAATATTTAATCTTTCTTCCTCACTTTTTGAATTCAAATCACTAATAATCTTTTTATCGTTTGGTTTTTCTAAACAATCAATAATGCTTTGAATAGAAAAATCATTAACTCCTTGATTTCTCATGTCTTGAATAACTGTACTTTGTTGTATTCCGAAATCTTGTAAAGTAATTCCAAACGCATTCAAAAAATTCAAATCTGTTATTATACTACAAATATCTATATCGGGAAAACTACTACCCTCTATTATAGATAAGTTTTCTACTGCAATACCATTTTCCAAAAGTATTGAACCTAACTCCAAAGCAACATTCCCACTAAAACTATAACCTATAATCTGGATTTCTCTAAATTTAATTTTACTTATTTCCTCAAAAAATTCTTTAGCTAACTCCCTTACTAATATTTTTGAATCAATTCGCAAAAATTTATTTACATCCGAAACAGCCATCAAGTAAACATCTCCTTGCCCTTGACTAACCAATTCATCTATCAATTTATCTAGTAAGCGTGTTCCCCCAAATGCTCCATGTAAAACAACCCTTATTTTTGAATTACATTTATTCTCATTTTCTTTAAAGGATTTTACCGTAATCATTTTATCTAATTTAGAATGATCTTTCATCTCTTCATTAGTATAATTATCTTCATTTAAGACTATTTCTCTAATAGTACTTATAGATGGAGACATTAATAGTTTTCTTAATACTTGTTCAAATCTTAATTTTAAGTTAAATTTTTCTATAAGCTGTGTTGAGATCTTAGTTATTATTAATGAATTTACTCCTAGTGAATATAAATCTTCCTCAGAATCTATGTTTGTAACATCAATGACTTCTGAAAGTAATTCTTGTATTTTTTTTGTTAACTCAACATCTGACTCGGAAATATAGTTTATGTTTTTTTCGTTCAATTTTACTTCTTCTAATTTCTCTAATAAATCATTACTGATAAACTCTACATTCTCCATATGATAACCAACGATATACTGCAGTTCGAAATATCTATCTATAAAGTCTAAAAAATCTTTTGGTATAAAATTTGAATTCTCCAAAACATAGTTTCTTTCTTCTGTACTTAAATTTTTAGCATCATTTAATTTACCTAATTCTACATTGTAAAAATCATATTTAATTGGATTACAATCTGAACTGACTAGCAACCATTTATTGTCCATAAATTTGTTTTTATAAATAATAGATTTTAATGACATAAACC
>CAMYEU010000088.1 GCA_947254465.1 uncultured Gemella sp.
TACACACTGCATATCGTCGGCAGCGTCAGATGTGTATAAGAGACAGATAAGTCACCTTGGAACAGAAAAATTTAATAGATTAAAAATTGGTATTGATAGACCAACCCCACCTATGAAGGTAGTTGATTATGTTTTAGGAAGATTTTCAAAAGATGAAATGGTTGAAATTGAAAAAATTTATTCGAAAAGTATAAATTGTATTGAAGATTTTTCTAAAATGAATTTTGTAGAATTGATGAATAAATATAATTAAAAGAATAAATGCAGCATTAGAGAAAGATAGTTTCTTTTGCTGCTATTTATCGTGGAAAGGAGCGTACATGATAAAAGAAAGTCTGTTAGAAATAGTTGATTTACAATTTGAAAAAAAACATAAAAATATAGGGATTTACGGACAAAATCTGACGACACGTGCTTTGGAGATATATAATGAGTATAAACAAAGTGATAAGACTGTTGTGGTGTTATCACAAAGTAAAGCAGAAGCTGAAGAGTTATTTGCAATTTTAAGTGATTTCGAAGGAGAAACTTATATTTATCCAGAAATTGATATATTAAAACGTCATACATCTAAAAGTAATGATTTAGTCCAAAATTCAATAAAAGTGCTTGAGAACCTAGTTCATAATATACAAAGCATAATTATTATTCCAATAGAAGCTATCTATAGAACAGTAAAAAATCCTAGTGATTTCAAAAATAATAGTTTTGAAATTAATGAGGACACTGTTATAAGTTTTGATGAATTACAAAGAAAACTTGTAAATATGGGGTATCGAAGAGTTGAAAGTGTTGATGTAGTTGGAGAGTTTTCAAAAAGAGGTAGTATTGTTGATATTTTTAGTCCTCTGAGTGAAAAGCCGATACGATTAGATTTCTTTGATGATGAGCTTGATAGTATGAGGATTTTTGATGAAATTACTCAAAGATCTCTTGATAGAATCGATAGTGCAGTTATATATCCAACAAGTGATTTTTTTCTTACTTCTGAAGAAAAGGATATAGTTGTAGAAAAAATACTTGCTAAGTTGGATGATAAAAAGATACAAAAAGATGAAAATTATCAAGAAATTAGCACTTATCTTAAAGAAAAAATAGAAATCTATAGAGCAACAGGAGATTTCAGTGATTTAGAGAGTTTCTCAAATTTGATTTATGAAAATTCATATAGTATTGCTGATTATTTAAACGATGATACTATAGTCTTCTATGATAATTATCATAAAATTTTAGAAAAAATAGAAGGATTAAGAGAGTATTTTTTAACAAGTTTACAGGAGATGAATAGAAGTTATATCTATCAAGATGTAATAGATAATATAGCCTTCGAAAAGATTCAAAATTTAGATACTAGAAAATACTACTTATCTACTTTAAAACTAAATGACAAGATTATAGAAAAAAATTATAACTTAGATATAATCGACTTAGCTTATTATTCTAGTGAAGAGTATTTAGCTAAAGAAATTAGAGAGAAGATTACAGATAATTATAAGGTAATTATTTCGTTAAATACACAAAAACAAAAAGATTATGTTGAGAAAGTGTTATTTGATAATTATTTTTATGATGACATTTATTATGGTGTTAAAGAAGGAAAAATTTTTATTGATGTTAATAAATATCACCTTAAGGGATTAGAAGATAGAAAAAATAAAATATTCCTATTAACACCACGTGAACTATTTACTGAAGAAGAAAGAAAAAAACGACGTGTAAAATTCAAATATACTAATTCAGAAAAAATAAGAAACTACCAAGAACTAAATATTGGGGATTATATTGTTCATGTTAGTCATGGTATTGGCTTATATGAAGGTATTGAGAATGTAGAAGTAGGGGGAGTATTTAAAGACTTCTTAAAAATTGTTTATGACGGTGGAGATATTATTTATGTAGATATAAATAATATGAACTATATTCAAAAATATACCGCTTCTACAGATAATAGAAAACCCGCATTAAATAAACTTGGTACCAAAAATTGGCAGAAGACTAAGAGTAGAGTTCGTAAAGAAATCGAGGATATATCTGAGGATCTTATTAAGTTATATATTAAACGTGAATTGAGTTCAGGTTATGCGTATAGCATTGATGGTAGTATGCAAGCTGAATTTGAAGCAGATTTTGCATTTACACCAACTGAAGATCAGGTAAAAGCTACTGAAGAGATTAAAAGAGATATGGAAAAAGAACGTCCAATGGACAGACTGCTATGCGGAGACGTTGGATTTGGTAAGACGGAAGTAGCGATGAGAGTTGCATTTAAGGCCGTTACGGATAATAAGCAAGTCGCAGTATTAGTTCCGACAACGCTACTTGCTGAACAACACTATGATAACTTTGTAAGTAGATTTGCGAATTTCCCTATTAATATAGAGGTTGTAAGTAGATTTAAATCTGCAAAAGATATTACAGAAATTTGTAAAAAACTTGAAGAAGGTAAGATTGATATTATTGTTGGAACTCATAAGTTATTGAATGATAAGTTTAAATACAGAGATCTTGGATTATTAATAATAGATGAAGAGCAACGTTTTGGAGTTAAACATAAAGAAAAAATAAAACATCTTAAAAATACTGTTGATGTATTAACTCTTAGTGCCACACCAATCCCAAGAACACTGCATATGAGTTTAATTGGAATTAGGGACTTATCTGTAATAGAGACACCACCAAGAGAACGTCAACCTATCCAGACATTCGTAACAGCTCAGAATAAAATGGTTATCAAAGAAGCGGTTATGAATGAGGTAAATCGTGGAGGACAGGTTTTCTATGTTTATAATAGAGTAGAGACAATCGATGAAAAGTATTTAGAGCTGAAAAGATTATTACCTGATATTAACATAGCTTATGCACATGGTCGTATGAGTCAAAGAGAACTTGAGAATATTATGACTGATGTTATAGATAGAAAATATGATATGTTAATTTCTACTACTATTATCGAGACTGGTATTGATATTTCAAATGTAAATACACTAATAGTAGAGGATGCTGATCGTTTTGGATTAAGTCAGTTGTATCAACTTCGTGGACGAGTAGGTCGTAGTAGCAGAGAAGCATATGCTTACTTGATGTATGAACCATTTAAATCGTTAACTGAAAACTCAGAGAAAAGATTATCAGCAATTAAGAACTTTACATCTCTAGGAAGTGGATTTAAGATCGCTATGCAGGATTTATCGATTCGAGGAGCAGGGGATGTCTTAGGTGGAAGACAACATGGATTCATCGATTCAGTAGGTTATACGTTATATTCTCAAATGTTAGAACAAGAAATTCAAGCTAAAAAAGGGATTTTAGAACCTTTATTAGAGCAGGATAGAACTCAAGATGTAAGTTACTATGAAAATATAATAAAAGAAGCGGCTCCGAAAATTAAAAAAGATATTTTCGAAGTTGAGACTGATGACCTTGAAATCAAGCTTAATGTAGATGCCTTTATTCCAAAAGAGTATATCTCTAGTGATGCAGATAAAATAGATTTCTATAAGAGATTGAACAATGTTGTTAATGATGAAGAAATAGAAAGTATTGTTGAAGATTTAATTGATAGATTCTCTGATTTTGGAGAAGAAGTAAATAATCTAATAGATATTTGTTATTTAAAAGTTATGGCGAAAAATACTATGGTTACTAGCATAAAAGAATTAGCGAATAAAGTAGTTATAACATTCGATAAAGAAATTATGAATAACTTAAAAGGAAAAGAATTGTTTACGGCATTAACTCCTCATAAAGATACTCGTATTATTGCGAAGGATGGATTTTTCTTAGAGATTGATAAAAAAGAAAGATATAGTATCAGACGAATTAGAGAAATGCTTACTTTAGTAAATAGTAATTTGGAGGCTGAACATGAATAAATATAGATGTCCATGGGCAAAAGATCCCTTAGAAATTGAATATCATGATACTGAGTGGGGAAGAGAAACTCACGACGATCAATTGTTATTCGAGTACTTAGTATTAGAGGGCATGCAAGCTGGTTTAAGCTGGTCATTAATATTAAAAAAACGCGAAAATTTTAAACGAGCTTTTGATAATTTTGATTATAATATTTGTGCAAATTATACAGATGAATATTTAGAATCATTAAGGGAAGATGAGGGCATTATAAGAAATAAATTGAAAATCTATTCAGTTAGAAAAAATGCTCTTGCATTTATCAAAGTACAAAAAGAGTTTGGAAGTTTTGATAAGTATATCTGGAGTTTTACAGACTATAAAAAAATTAATAATAAATTAACAAGCTATAAAGATGCACCAAGTGAATCTGAGCTTTCTATAAAGATTAGTAAAGATTTGAAAAAAAGAGGATTTAGTTTTGTAGGTGGTACTATTATCTATAGCTATTTACAAGCGATTGGAATGATAAATGATCATGAAAAAGGTTGTTTTTGTTATGAAGAATGCTGTTAGTAAATAAACAATGTAGTTAATATCATAAGTTTATTTACTTAGCTCATAGATGAAATCCAGATATAGCTTTACTTTAAATAAAATAACGTCTATAATAGATTAGGATATTTAATTACAAGATTGGATTTTATAAATGGATAAGAGAATTGTTAAAATTGAAGAAATAAAAGACAATGAAGTCTTTGTTGACATATTTTTAGAAGAAATAAAAAAAATACAAGAAATCCCTAAAATGCCGAAATGTGAGTTTTTACATATTGGAGCAACTAGTACTACACAGGTATTCGGAGAAAAAATTGTAGATATTCTTGTTGTTGTTGAGAATCTACATGAAATAACAACATTTGATGAAAAAAGATTAAATAATATAGGTTATCATCGAATTTCTCATAATGGGATAAAAGGTGTTATTAAGTACGCACGAATAACGGATTACTTAACTATGAGTTATGATGTATTACTAAATGTTGTTCAACGTGATACAGAAGTACATAAAGATTTTATAAAAGCTAGAGAAGTTTTTGGTGCTAATAAGTTAAAAGATGACTATAATTCATTCAAAAATATGAACAAAGAACTTTCATTTAAAGATTATTTAGCACAAAAATTAATATTTATAAATGAAATTTTAAAAAGGATTGAAAATAATGATTAAAATAAAAAATATTGAAGATATTCTTCAAAGCAGTGAAGTATTATATAACGAACCTTTAAGAAATTATAGTTTTACAAAAACAGGTGGCAATGCTGAGATTTTAGTGAAAATAAATAACGAAAAAGATTTACAAAATGTAATAGCATACAGCAATAAAAATAATATTGCATTAACTATACTAGGTAATGGTTCGAATGTATTAATTTCTGATAATGGGATTCAAGGAATAGTAGCTTTAACTAGTGATATGAATGATATAGAGTTACGAGAAGGTGATATTATTTCTTGTTATGCAGGATTGACATTAAAAGAACTTACTGATTTTTGTATCGAAAATAGCCTAACTAATCTTGAATTCTCATGTGGGATTCCAGGTAGTGTAGGTGGAGCAATTTTTATGAATGCCGGAGCATATGGTGGCGAAATGAAAGAAGTTGTTCAAAAGGTTGAAGTTTTCACTAAAAACGGTGAAAAGAAAATATATACTAATGAACAAATGGAATTTTCATATAGACATTCTGTAATTCAAGAAACTAAGGAAATCATTTCTAAAGTTTATTTCCAAATGAAAAAAGGAAACAAAGAAGAAATTGTCTCTAAAGTAGAAGAATTAAATAAAATGCGCTCAGATAAGCAACCTTTAGAATATCCTTCATGTGGTTCTGTATTTAAACGACCAGAAGGATACTTCGCAGGAAAATTAATCCAAGATGCAGGCTTACAAGGTTTGACTGTGGGTGGTGCTCAAGTGTCTAAAAAACATGCAGGATTTATGGTTAATATAAATTCAGCAACTTGTGAAGATTATAAAAACTTAATTAAAGAAGTTCAGAAAAAAGTTTTAGAAGATTCAGGTATTGAACTTGAGTGTGAAGTTAAAATATTAGGTGAATAGAAAACAGTAGTAACTCGAATAATTTTGAGTTACTACTGTTTTCTTTATTTTATATTATCTATAAATTTTTTATATTGTGCTAGATTTTGTTCATTTTTATTATTTGTTTTTGGTGTGTAGAATGTTCTGCCTACTAAGTTATCTGGAAGATATTGCTGCTTAATATAACCTGTTGGATGATTGTGTGGATATTGATATCCGACTCCACGATTTAGTTTGTCAGCTCCGTAGTAATGTGCATCTCTCAAATGATCAGGAATTATGAATTTTGGATTTGTTTTAGTTTCGTGTAGTGCATTGTCGATAGCCATATAAGCACTATTTGATTTTAAAGAAAGTGCTAGTTGGATAACTGCATTCGATAAAGGGATTCTTGCTTCAGGGAGCCCGAGCATCTTCGCACTTTCAATAGCAGCATGGACAAAAGGTCCGATGTTTGGATTAGCAAGACCGATATCTTCATAAGCTATAACGCTCATTCTTCTATAGATTGTATCTAAGTCACCACTGTCGATTAAAAGAGCTAGGTAGTATAACGATGCATCTACATCACTTCCTCGTATAGACTTTTGAAAAGCGCTGATGATGTCATAAAAAGCATCTCCATCTTTATCATAGGCTTTGAATTTTCCTAGAGATAAGTTTAATAACTTATCTTTTGTAATAATTTCACCTTCATTTGATAAATTATATAGAATTTCAAAAGTGTTAAGAGAAAATCTTAAATCACCAGAAGAGTTTAGAGCGATTGTTTTAAAAACATCATATTCGATTGTTAAATCTTTTGGGAAGACTTCTTTATTGTTTGATATTTTTTTTAGATATTCATAAATGTCATCGTTAGAAACTTGTTGTAATTCGAAAATAATTAAACGCGATCTAATTGCAGGATTAACAGTATGATATGGATTATTCGTTGTGCATCCAATAACGTAAATATTGTCAAACTCGATTTCAGGAAGTAGGATATCTTGCATAGGTTTAGTTCTGTCTCTTATACACATCTCCGAGCCCACGAGACATCTCAGGATCTCGT
>CAMYEU010000089.1 GCA_947254465.1 uncultured Gemella sp.
ACGAGATCCTGAGATGTCTCGTGGGCTCGGAGATGTGTATAAGAGACAGGTTCAGAACCAATCGCAGAAAGTTTTGGTGAGTTAGACGTGAATATCGACTTCCGTCTTGCTGACTACCTTGAAGAGAACAAAACAGAAGAAGGTTGGCGCGGATTCCACAGAATCGAAAAAATTATGTGGGAACAAAATACTACTAAAGGTACTGAACAATACGCTGAGCAACTAGTAAAAGATATTAAAGAATTAAAAGCTAAAGTCGCTACTGTTGAAGTTACTCCTGATTTAATGGTAACTGGAGCTGTTGACCTACTTAATGAAGTTGCAACACAAAAAATCACAGGTGAAGAAGAAATCTACTCTCATACTGACCTTTACGACTTTAAAGCTAATATCGAAGGTGCTGAGGAAATCTTTAAGATTTTTAAACCTTTAATCGAGAAAAAAGATAGTAAATTAGCTAAGGATTTAACTGAAAAATTTGCTACAATAAATAGCTTATTAGACAAATATAAAACTGATGAAAAACACTACAAACTATATACTGATTTAACAAAAGAAAATACTAAAGAACTTTCTGAAGCAGTAACAAAATTAGGAGAACCACTTTCTCAAATGGGTGTAATTTTAGACGAAGAGGCTAAGTAATATGGAAGAATCTGGTAAAAAATGGATTAACAAAAAAATAACAAGACGTGATTTCCTGAAAAAAGCAGGAATGACTGGAGCCGGTGCAGTTGTTGGTGCTTCTGCTCTTGGTGGATTTTTCGCAAACAAAGCTGAGAATAACCGAGCTATAGCTGATGGAGAAGAAAAAATCACATTCTATGGAAAACACCAAGCTGGAATTACTACTCTTATGCAAAAATGTGTTTATTTTGTCGTGCTAGATTTACACTCAACTAAACGTGATGATGTAATCGACATGTTTAAGGAATGGACTAAATATAGTGAAAAATTAATGAACGGTGATCTTGTTGAACCTGCTCTTAAAAACCATTATTTACCACCAAAAGATACTGGAGAAACGGTAGGGTTAAATCCCTATCGTTTAACTCTGACATTTGGGGTTAGTCCAAGTTTCTTAAAAAAAATGAACTTAGAGAATAAAAGTCTTGAAGAATTTAAAGACTTACCTCCTTTCGCTAGAGAACAATTAAAAGAAAAATATACAGGTGGAGATATCTGTATTCAAGCATGCGCAGATGATGAACAGGTAGCCTTCCATGCAGTACGTAACCTAGTTAGAAAAGCTCGTTCTACTGTAACTATGAAGTGGAGCCAATCTGGTTTTGCCGCTATTGGTAATCGTCTTGAAACACCGCGTAACCTTTTCGGATTTAAAGATGGTACTGCTAATGCAACTAAAGAAGACCAATTTGATAAAATTGTATGGTGCGATAAGGACAACTGGATGAAAGATGGTAGCTACATGGCTGTTAGACGTATCCAAATGCACCTTGAGACATGGGATAGAACAAGTTTAAATGAACAGGAAAATACCTTCGGAAGATATAAGGATAGTGGTGCTCCTTTCGGAGAAACTGATGAATTCGCACCTATTGATCTTAATAAAAAAGGTCCAGATGGGAAACCTTTAATTCCTGTAACTTCTCACGTTCACTTAGCTCATAAACCTGGAGTAGAATTATTAAGGCGTTCTTATTCTTATTCAGACGGTATAAATGAGACTACAGGACAATTCGACTCTGGGCTACTATTTATCTCATTCCAAAAAGATCCAAAACAATTTATAACTATCCAGAATAGTCTAGGAAACGAAGATAAGATGAATGAATATATAACTCATATCGGTAGCGGTCTATTTGCATGTTTTGGAGGAATTAAGGAGGGAGAATATATTGGCAAAAAACTATTTGACTAAAATAATTTTAGCTTTTATCGTTCTTTTCAGTTTTAGTTCTCCATTTTTAAAAACTATTGTAGCAAAAGAATCATACAGTAATCTTTTTATAAAAATTACCGATGCTAATACTGCAATAAAAAATAACGAACAAGACAAAGCTAAAAGATTAATTGAAGAATTTAAAACAGAATTTGAAATAACTAAAAATTCAGATTCTGAAGCTGGAAACAAAGTTAAACAAACATTGAAATCAAATGATATTAATGAAGAACAACTTAGGGAATTATCAACAACACTACTCGCTTTTGAAAATGAACAAAATCCTTTAGACGTTGAAGCCGAGAAAAAAGCTTTTAAAACAAAACTTTATCCTGCATTTGATAAATTAGAAAAAGCTATCGACACTAAAGATGTTGAAACTATGAAAGCAGAATATGTTAAATACAATGCTGCTTGGGTTCGTAATGAAGGTATCGTAAGAACACTTGAACCTGCTTACTACGGAAAAGTAGAAACAACAATGTCATTTCTACGTAGTTCTATGGAAGTTGAACCTTATGACTATCAAACTACAAAATTATATCTAACAGATTTAAAAACTTATCTAGATGATTTCCTTGCTGGAAAAAAGTTAGAACAAAATTCAGAAGTTAAAACACTTGAACAAGGGATAAAGCTTCTTGAAGATAGCCTTGCAGCTTTTAAAGATGGAAATAATGTACAAGGTTCACAGAAAATGAAGAAATTCATAGAAGTTTGGCCTATTATCGAAGGAGAAGTTCGAACACGAAACGCTTCACTATATACAAAAGTAGAAAGCGAAACTCCTATCATTATGGTTAAAGGTAGCGAACAAAAATATCAAGAACAGCTTAAAATCTTAATTACAGAGCTTTCTAAAATCGATACGAAATCTAACTATTCTGCATTAGATTCTATGCTAATCTTACTTCGTGAAGGTGTTGAAGCATTAATTATCGTCTTATCTCTAGCAAGTGCATTAAAAGCTGCGAAACAGAAAAAAGGATTAATCTGGATTTATGCGGGTGCCTTAGTAGGTATTTTTTCTAGTATACTTGCAGCCGTTATTTTAAAATACTCATTCCCTGCTCTATCATCTGGTACTAACCGTGAAATCATCGAAGGTGTTGTTGGTATCTTTGCTGTAATCATGATGATAGGCATTGGAATCTGGCTACACAGTAAGAGTTCTGTTAAAGCATGGAAGAAATATATGGATACAAAGTTAAATCTAGTACTTTCCACTGGAAGCTTCATTTCTATGTTTACACTTAGCTTCCTAGCAGTATTCCGTGAAGGGGCAGAAACTATATTATTCTATGCTGGTATTATGCCATTAATCACTACAGCTAACCTACTAATCGGTATAGCACTTGCTATTGTCGCTTTAATAATTATCGGTATAATCATGGTTAAAGCTTCTGGAAAATTACCTATTAGTAAAGTATTCCTAGTATTATCTTGGTTAATATACATTCTAGGATTTAAAATGCTTGGAGTAAGTATACATGCTTTACAAATAACTGACATCCTATCAAATCACATTATAGATTATCTACCTACTATCGAAATTTTAGGAATCTATCCTAGTTTCGAAGTAGTAATAGCTCAACTAATTTACATTATTGTTGTAGCCATTAGTATATTCTATGAAAAATCTAAAAATAAATAGGTAACTTGCGATGAAATATGGAGATAAAGTTTCTACTGTGGATCATCTAACCGAACTTAGAAAGAGACTAATACTAAGCCTTGTGTTTTTTATTGTCTCTTTCATAGTTAGTTTATTATGGGCAGCGGATATTTATAAATTTTTAACTAGTAATTTTAATAATAAATTGATTGTTCTTGGACCTAATGATATACTATGGATATATCTAACTCTTGCAGGACTTTGTGCATTCACATTTTCTATACCATTTATTTGTTATCAAATTTGGGCATTTATAAAACCTGCATTAGAAGAAAGAGAAGCTCGTGCATTACTAGCTTATATACCGGCGGTATTCATTTGCTTTTCAGTAGGATTAGCTTTCGGGTTCTTTCTAGTAACTCCTGCTATCTTAAATGTGCTTCTTTCTATAGGAGATGATTTATTCAATACTCAATTAACAGCTCAAAACTATCTATCATTCGTCATTAATACGACAATACCGATAGCGATACTTTTTGAGTTTCCTGTTATTGTTGCATTCCTAACATCATTAGGTATACTAACACCTACCTTCTTAACTAGAAATAGAAGATATGCATATTTTATACTAATTGTAATAGCAGTAGTAATTACGCCTGCTGACTTTATAAGTGATATCGTTATGTCAATACCATTAATATTAATTTATGAGATTAGTATCGTTATTAGCAAGTATATTTACAACAAAAGAGGTGAAAAGTAATGGGATTTTTACGTGATATAGGAGCACCTGGAGTTATAGTACTTATTATAGCTGCTCTAATAATCTTTGGGCCTAAACGTCTACCTGAACTTGGAGAATCAATCGGAAAAATGTTCACATCATTTAAAAAATCAATTTCGGGATTAACAGAAGAGGAAAACTCTGGTAAAAAAGACGAAAAAAAAGATAATTAAAATTAGACTTTACAGTATGTTTTTAGCATATCTGTAAAGTCTTTTTCTCTTATTTTGATAACTCAGTTAAATCATACGGTGTTTGTTGGTAAACTTGGTTTAACCAATTGTGATAGAATAAGTAAGCCACTCCACGCCATCTATTTTTAGGAGACTTCGTATCATCATTTCCTGGGTAATAATTCACAGGAACTTCGATTGGAAGATTACTATTTTTATCACGTACATATTCGTTATGAAGTGTATCTGCATCATATTCGATATGCCCCGTTACAAAAACCTTTCTAAGATTTTTAGTCGCAGCGATTAATGTCCCAACCTCTTCTGATCTAGCTAATACATCAAGTTCAGAAATAGTAGGAAGCTTTTCTTCTTCTATCTTCGTATGCCTAGAATGAGGAGCTAAAAAAGTGTCTGTAAATCCTCTTGTTAATGTATGATTCTCTATAAGAACATCATGTTCAAATACTCCAAATATCTTATCATCAACTTGTTCTTTTTTGACACCGAAGTGATAGTATAAACTAGCCTGAGCTGCCCAACAAATATTTAATGTTGAAAAGACATGAGTCTTACTCCATTCAAAAATTCTATTCAGTTCTCCCCAGTAATTTACATCTTCAAATTCTAGTTGTTCAATAGGAGCACCTGTAATAATAAGTCCATCATAATATTTATCTTTCACTTCATCAAATGTTTTATAAAATTTCTCTAAGTAAGACTGTGCTGTGTTTTTTGCAATATGACTAGTCATATGAAGAAATTCTACAGTTATTTGAAGCGGAGAATTTCCTAAAAGTCTTAATAATTGACGTTCAGTTTCTTCTTTTTTAGGCATTAGATTCAAAATTAGAATTTTCAATGGTCGTATATCTTGATTCTTAGCTCTATTTTCTTCTATTACAACTACTCCCTCTTCTAATAATTTATTTTTTACCGGTAATTCATTTTGAATACATATTGGCATTGTATTATCTCCTTAACTCTTCTTAATCTTAAATAAAAAAACTCGTCACTATTACAAACTAATGCAATAGGGACGAGTTTATCGTGTTACCACCCATGTTTATGGATATAAATATCCACCTTAATCGGTACGTGTTCATACCGTTGTGCTATATCGCGCACCAACGTAATTACCTATTAGATAATTATTACTCCGAGACCATTTTCAATTACACCTCTTCTTACTTCCTCACACCAACCGAAAGCTCTCTATTTTGAATTAATTATAATCTACTTATCTCTTCAATGTTTTATATATTAATTTACTTAATAGTATAAAGAATTTAACACTATTTGTCAATAGAAAGCATCTCAAAAATCTTAAAAGCAAAAAATCTTCGTCTCTCTATTATCTATAAATTATTTGTTAAATTCAATAAGTTTGAATTTATTACCATCGTAGTCAAGGACGCTAACCGAAGTATTTACTATAACTCCACGTCCTACTTCTTTAATACCCTTTTGAGTTAAGAAAGAACGAATTAAACCACCATGACATACAGCCAATATTGTTTTATCTGGGTGTTCTTCATTCTTTTCTTTAAAGAATGCTTCTACTCTATCAGCAGCATCAGAATCTAGTTCCATTCCTCTCGTTTCTCCAGCCTTCATTCCTGCTCCGTACTCAGCAAAAGAAACTCCTTCATACTCCCCGTATGACTTCTCTATTAATCTTTTATCTTTAATTACTTCTAATTTTTTATTATCTTCACTACTTGAATTATCTAGCATATATCTTGCTGTATCGTATGCTCTACCTAAAACACTACTATAAGCTATATCAATATCATAACCTTCAATTTTCTTACCTGCTGCAATTCCTTGACGTATTCCCTCTTCGTTTAGAGGAATATCAGTATGCCCTTGAACCATTTTATTTTTATTGTAATCTGTTTCTCCATGTCGTGCTAAAATTATACGCATATATTCTTCTCCTTTATTAAAAATAAGGGCGAAACTTATAGAAATTGATTTTTACTAAATCACAATCTTTAAGTCTCCCCTTGTTTTACCTATATATTAAATTTTTCTAATATAAACTCTTGTCCATCATAGTTTAAGATATTTAATCCAGTATTATCCACCAATGTAGTCGTATTTGGATATGCTCTTACTGCAGTTAAAAATATACGGATTAATGCACCATGACAAACAACTAAAATTGTTTCATCTTTATGTTTTAAATATTGTTCACTGAAAAATGAATTAACTCTCTCATAAACGTCTTCATCTTTTTCTACCGACTCTAGTCCTTGTTCAGATTCAAGTGCAGAAAAATACTCATCAAATGTACTTCCTTCAAAATCTCCAAAGAATTTTTCAATTAAACGCTCATCAGTAGTTATTTCTTTAGAAATATTTTGACTATTATTAGAGTTATCAAGCATAAGTCTAGCTGCTGTCTCTTATACACATCTGACGCTGCCGACGATATGCAG
>CAMYEU010000090.1 GCA_947254465.1 uncultured Gemella sp.
CGAGATCCTGAGATGTCTCGTGGGCTCGGAGATGTGTATAAGAGACAGGTGCTGTATATTGTGATTTGTTAAAAGTAGCTATATCGTTTTTAGTAAGAGCTGGTTACTATGAATTAGCGGAGAAGAGATGCAAGGAGACACTTAAACTATATAATGAAAATCCACTATTATTAAATAGAGCTGCTTTCTCTAAGGAAATCGTTGCAATATTAGCTTCGCTATATTTATTACAAAATAAGGAAGAAGGTGTCATATTAGCGAATAAAATTCTGAAATATGAAGATATTGTTGCTGAGATTACTGGTGATCCTTATTACAGACAGGTAAGAGATGTAACTTATGAAGCTTATTGTAAAGCCAATAAGACAGGTATAGATATCGAATTTTAATCATATTATGTATTTATAAATAGTTTGAAGAAGTTAGTTCACTAGTTAGTGAATTAGTTTCTTTTTTTATGCGTTTAAGAGTGTTAATATAACTTATAATGAAAAATTTAGAAGACAGTTTTGTCATATTACGGGAGAAAATGAGCGAAAAAGAGGAGTATTTATGTAGTAATGTGACGATTTCTTCCTGATTTATGTAAACATCAACAATCCATGTTAAAATTATTTTTATAAAATAATTGTTTATATATTTGATGGAGGAAATGAATTATGATGAAAAGAAAACAAAGGTTTTCCCTTAGGAAAAATAAAATAGGAGCTATGTCAGTTCTTTTAGGAATTAGTTTTGTTGGAGCCGGAGTTGGTGGTGGAGATGTTAAAGCTGATGAAGTTAAAGCTGAAAATACGCCAAAGTTAATTGAAAAAGTGGTTGTAGGTAAGACTACTGAGCAAGATGTTGCAAATGTAAAAGAGAAAGTTACTAAATCTACAGTAGCAAAATCTCAAAAAGAAAATGAAGTGAATTCAAAAACAGCAGAATTGAATAAAGTAAATAAAGAAGTTAACAGAATTTCAGAAGATGTTGAAAAAGGTAAATCTGCAACAAAAGAAAACGTAGAAAAAGCAGAAAAAACAGAAACAGATAAAGCTAAAGAATTAGATGTAGCTAAATCAGAATTAGAAAAAACTAAAGCTGAAAAAGCAGAAAAAACATCAGAATTAGAAAAAGCTAAAACTTCGGTAAATGATAAAGCAAAAGACTTAAAATCTAAACAAGAAAAAGCAAAAGAAATCAAAGCTGAAATCGATGGGACTGAAAATGTAACTAAGAAATTAGAATCAGAAAAAGCTAAAAATGAAGATATCAAAAAAGACTTAGAAAAAGAAAAAGCTAACAAACTTATAGCTGAAAAAGAATTAGAAAAAGCTAAAGCGCATGATGAAAAATTAGCTGAAGATACTAAGAAAGCTGAAAAAAACCTTAAAGCTAAAAATGAAGAATTAAAAGCTAAAACTTCTGAATTAGAAGACGCAAAGAAAACTGAATTAGCTAAGAAATCAGAGTACGATTCTGTTGTAATGCCTTATGGTAGAAATGTAAAATACAAAATTGCATTAGACCAAAGATTCGTAGACAAATTCCAAGAATATATGGACAATTTCCTAAAAGGTGAAGATAGAGGTATGACTATCAAAGAAATTTATGCAAAAGCCAGGGAAATACGAGCTGAATTAATCCAATTAGAAAGAGAAATTGGACATAAATGGGTATACAATAACTACAGCCATGAAGATGACTACGAAATCGATTTAAGAAATATGTCAGAAGAAGAAAGACTAAAAATGTCTCAATATGGTATGCATTTATTAAACCAAATTCGTAAACAATTCGGACTAGAACCATTAAAAGTAAATAAAAACTCAATGCAAATTGCTAAAGAAATTTCTGAGACTATGATTAGAGATAATCACGCTGATTTGCATGCTGGTCACCATGTAAAAGGTATCTCAGAAGTTGCAGCAAAAAACGGACTAGTTCGTGGCGGAAACTACTATGAAAATTTATATAACGGACATGCATCAACACACAAACCTTACATAATGTCAAGAAATGAACTATATGAACATGTATATAATTCTGTAAAAGGATTCTTTTATGAAGGTATAATCACAAGAAATTATGGTCACGCTGAATCATTATATAAAGCTATAGACCCAATGGGATTAAGTGTTGCTTATTTTGAAAATGCTGGTGAATTTGAAAACACAAATAGATTACCAAAAGAATTGATTGAAAAATATAAACAATATGTAGAATTTGATGAATTCGGTAATATGACAGGTTTAAAACCAATGCCAATGGATATTTTCAAAGAGTTCCAAACCGCTAAAGATAAATTACCTAAAGATGGTATTATTAAAATATCATATGTCCACGTCAAAGAAAGTCTAGTAAGACCAGGTGAAATAACAAATAACGGACTAACACTAACATACGATGATGAAAGCGATGAGGCAGAAGAAAAAGCTAAAGAAAACTACAAAGCTAAATATTCAAATGAATCAAAAGATACTGTAGAATTACCTGAAGTACCAGATCTTCAAAGCTTCAAGAAAGCGTATGAAGATGCTGTAAAAGTACGTGAAAGTAAAGAACAACCAGTAATAGACGCAAAAGCTAATGTTAATAGTGCAACTAAAGCATTAGATGAACTTAAAGTTACAGAAAAACAAACAGCAAAAGCAACCGCTAAAGTACAAGAAGTTGACGCTAAAATCAATAACTTAACTACTAAAGCAGACGAACAACAAAAAGTTGTAGACCAGCTTGAGTTAGACAATGTTAAATACATCGAAAAAATGACAAAATTAGCTGCTGATTTAGATGCTGCTCAAAAAGACGTAGACGAAAGTGCTAAACTATTAGAACAAGCTAAAACATTACAAAAAGACATTGAAAGTGAAATCGTAAAAGTAGATAACCGTATTGCAGACTTAACAGCTAAAGTAGAAGCTGCAACAAAAGAACTAGACGATGCAAAAGCTAATGTAAGACAATTACGAATCGCTAGATTCCAATTAGAACAAAACAAAGAAAAATTAGCTAAAGAGGTAGCAGTTAAAGCAGAATTAGAAAAAGAATTAAGTACACTAAACTCTGAATTAGTTGCAATTCAAAACCAATTAACTCAAGACACTAAAGAACTAGAAAAAGTTCAAAGACAATACAATCTAGACAACTTCACATGGGCAGTATTAGCCGACAACAACACTAATGAGCCTGTTGAATTTGATTTAGATAAGTATCTAAAAGATGAAGAAGAGAAAAAGAAACAATCTGAAAGAAAAGCAGAAGAACCAGGTGATAAAACTCCAAGAGAAAAAGCTGAAGGAGAAAAAGCTCCAGGTTCACGAAATAACAAATCTGAATTACAACGTCCAAGTGTTAATTCAAATGGATTAAATACTCTACCTAATACAGGTGAAAGTCAAACAGGTATGGCTACTTTAGCAGGATTAGTAGGACTAGCTGTAGCAGCGAGATTACGTCAAAGAAAAGAAAAATAATTTAATATATTTTAAAAGTCTAAGTTATAATATTTTTAGCTTAGGCTTTTAAATATCTTAAAATTGCTAAATGATAATAATTTAGATTGATAATGCGCTTTGGTTAGATTATTATATTAATACAAATTTCAATTTTAAGTGTTAATTTATTTTATACTTATGGACGTTAAAATAAAACAGAAAATCTACATTTTATAAAATTTAATGTGTTAATATTAATATTTGAATATTAATATATTATTATCGATAATGTTTAAACAAGCTTTATTTTATAGGTTTTGTATAATTAAATAAATAGAATTGTAATAAAACTTAGTGTTAATATTTAACATGTGTCACCGTTGACACTTTTTGAGTGTAAAACATCGAAAAGTGAATAGAAAGTGACAATTACATCATATTTTATTAATATATAGGAATCTAGTGATATAATAATAATTGTCTATAGGAGGTCCGTACTTATTATTTACTATAAAGAAAGAAAATTCATTATGTTGACAGTTTTGGTTGTTTTTTTTCGTTAACATAATATTTCTAGGGATAAGGTAATTATAAAGAATTTTTATAGAAAAGAAAATGAAGTTTATAAAAATTTTGTTAGATATTATTATAAATTTGATTGGAAAAGTTGTTCAATGGAATTTAAACTTAACAAAATTGGAGAAAATGTATTATGTACATAAACTAATTAAGTTGAAGAGAAAAGTTTTAAAATTGAAGTTTATAAACTAGAATATACTGTCGGAAAATATTATAGGCATATAGGAAGAGTAACTTTATTTGTTGTGTTGTCGGTTACTCTTTTTTATTTTGCCTCTTTTTTATTGCACGGAGAAAAAATAATATGAATTCTAGGTAGAAGAATATCGCTTGATATACATCTGAATTTTGGAATAAATATAATGTATTAGAAAAATTAATAACATTAAAAAATTTAATTATTATTTCAACATTAGTCACATAATTTGTGCTATAATAGTGTAAAGAAACTAATTTAGGAGGCGATGCTCAAATGAATGATAATAATATTCATGGGAAGATCTTCAAAAAGATTAGGGAAGAACGTGGGATTAAATTGAAAGATGCAGCAGGGACAGCTATTTCTGCTAGAACACTTATAAGATTTGAAGCTGATGAGACGAGTGTAACATTAGAGGTTTTTGAGCAATTATTAAGAAATATCGGTATATGTTATCAAGATTATTTTTCTGAGTATTTACCGTTTGTGGAAGTAGATAAATCTGGCTTTCTAAAAGAGGCGAATGCATTGGTAGAATCAGGAAATTATTCTGCTATAAAAACTCTAGCAATAAAGGTTCTTGAGAAAGAAAATCTCTCAATGGCAACACGTTTATATATAGAACAATATTTAGGAATGTTACAAGAACAAATGATTCCAAAAATTATATTAGAGAATAGAGAGTATGTTTTAGAATATTTAAAAAAGATGGATAAACATACAAAAAATGAAATGTTAACATTAACGTTGATGCTTAGAGTACTTACTGAGGAACAACTGCCAGTTGAATTTGTTCGTAGACTTATTGATGAAAACCTAGAACCGATAGGTGTTGGGGATATGTTTTCTATTGATAGAGGAGAAAGATCTATCCTCACTTTACATGGTGCTATTGCCTGTTTATCTAGAAGGGGATATGCAGAAGAAGCAGAGGAAAAATGCTTAAAAGCTATCGAATTGTTAAAGACTAATTACAGTAAATTGACACATTTTAATTTTCATATAAATTCATTTTATTTTATTTTAGTGCAGATACAATTAAGATTAAATAAACCGGAAGGTGTTGAGTTAGCTAATAAATGTATTTGTCTGCTTGATACTCAGATTAATTTATATAATATGAAATCAGATATACTGGCTAGAGATAAATTAGTTAAAAGTTTTTATGAACGTAATAAAACAGGAATTGACTTTGAGTTTTAATAAATATTTATTTTAATATTAAATGTAATAAAGAAATTTAAATTATGAGTATGTTTTGGATTTTTTATAATTGGCTTTGGCTAACATAGTAAGCAAAGGCGTCGAAATAAAATAATCATTTGCTATGCGGATGAAGATTAAGAATTAAACAACTAAAAATCATCCTTTCTTTATAAAATACGAGTAGTTCATGCTCTATGCTAAAGAAGGGGTGATTTTAATTATGTCAAAATAATAGTTTATTGCATGTATAATAGTGGAGGATAAGGATTTTTGTTTGAAACGTTTTACATTTTATTTAAATAATATAAATTATATTTTAAGTAAAAACTGTATCATATAATTATAGAATGATAATAGTTATTAATACTATTTACATAAAAATAAATAAAAGAGGTGTAAATAATGTCGATTCTTAAAAAGGCATGGTTATATATAACCAGAAAAAGTTTTAAATCATTTGTTATATTTTTGATATTAGCTACTATGTCATCATTAATTTTAAGTACTATATCAATTAAAAAATCAACTGATGCTTTATCAAAAGAGACTTTTCAAAATATAACGAGTAGTTTTTCTATGGAGATAAATAGAAAGACTAATCAAGGGACTGCCAGAGGAGCTGGTAACTTAATAGGAGAGGATATTGAGAAGATTAAGGAGCTTCCGGGAGTAAAGAAATATGTTAAACGAATGAATGTGAGTGCGGATTTAATAGATTTAGAGCCTTTAAAACTTGCGAATCATCAACAAGAAGAGAAAAACAACAAACAAAGACAACTTTTCTCTAAAACTGTTATTGTTACTGGAACAAATGACTCGTCGTTAGATGATAGATTCTCTGCAGAAACATTAAAATTAATAGAAGGGCGACATCTAACTGATAATGATAAAAATTCGGCTCTAATTCATGAAGGTTTTGCTAAGAAGAATAAAATTAAAGTTGGAGATAAGATTAAATTAAAAGGTAATCCAAATGATGCAGATAATGAGAAAAAATCTGATAAAGAGGTTGAAGTTACTGTAGTTGGTATTTTTGGAGGTCAGAATAAAGGTGTTACATCTAGTCATATGGAACTCTACGATAATATTTTTATAGCTGATACTCAAACAACAAAAACTTTATATAATTATGAAGATGGGAAAGAAATATATCAAGATGCAACATTTTTAGTTGATGGAAAAGATAAAGTTGATAATATTATAAATGATGCTAAAAAACTTCCTATTAACTGGAAACAATATATGTTAGTTAAAAGTAATCAAAACTTCCCAGCTCTTCAACAATCATTAGATACAATTTATAGTCTAACTAATGGTGTATTTATCAGTACGATAGTCTTTAGCATAGTAATATTATCATTGATATTATTCTTATGGATAAACAGTAGAAGAAAAGAAATCGGTGTAAGTTTAGCGATTGGTATGACTAAAGCCTGTCTCTTATACACATCTCCGAGCCCACGAGACATCTCAGGA